>JAGREI010000409.1 GCA_020446625.1 Erythrobacter sp. | reverse complement strand
AATCCACCTGCGCCAGCAGCGTGGTTGGCACCTGCACGAAGCCGCAGCCGCGCTTCAGGATGGCGGCGGCAAAGCCCGTCAGGTCACCGATCACCCCGCCGCCCAGCGCGAAAATGTGGTCGCCGCGTTCCACTCCGCGTTCCAGCAGCCAGTCGACCAGCGTGGCCAGCACGTCCCAGCTCTTCGCCTGTTCGCCCGGTTCGGTGATGAACCAGTCCACCGCCACGCCCGCCTGGGCCAGCGCGGCTTCCAGCGCGGCGCCGTGAAACTGGTGCGAATGGCGATCGGCCACCGCCGCCACGCGATCCTTGCGGATGAACGGCCGTGCCAGCTCGCCCGCCTGCGCGATCAGGCCGCGCCCCACCAGCACGTCATAACCGCGTCCGGCAAGTTCCACGCGGATCACAGCCATTTGTCGAGTTCCTTCAAAATCTGCGCCACCGCCTGCGTGTGCGGTCCGGCGCTGCTCTTCACGTGGATCGGCGCCTGGGCATAGGCAGGTTCGCGCTCGGCCTTCATGCGGGTGATGATCTCGCGCGGGTCGCCGCCTTGCAGCAGCGGGCGCTTGGTGTTGCGGGCCACGCGTTCCACCAGCGTGTTCACGTCGCTGTCGAGCCAGACGGCTACCCCGCGCTGAAGGATCAGCGCGCGCGTTTCGTCCTGCACGAAGGCGCCGCCGCCGGTGGCGATCACGCAGTTGCAGCCCTGGTCTTCCAGCAGCCGGGCGATCACGCGGCGTTCCCCGTCGCGGAAATAGGCTTCGCCGTATTGCGCGAAGATATCGCTGATCGGCATGTTGGCGGCGGCCACGATCTCGTCGTCGGCATCGACGAACTGCATGTCGAGCACGGCGGCAAGCCGCCTCCCGATGGTTGACTTGCCCACGCCCATCATGCCCACCAGCACCAGCGGGCAGGTCAGGCGCCGCCGGATATCGCGGATCACCGCTTCATCGGGGAGGTTGGTGGCAATGGTCATTGCCGCACGGCCTATAGTTGGGCTAGTCGCGCTGGCAAGCTTGTGCTGGCCACATGCGTGACAAAGGATTGGCAGAAGAAGGTGTCGAAGCGCCGCATGACGATTGCAATTGCCCTTGTGCTGCTGGCGCTGGTGTTGGTGGTGGCCATGATTGATGGCGGGCGCGAGGAACAGCGCCTGATCACCCAGCCGGTCGAATTGCCGGAGGGCGCGGCATGAAGCGCGCGCACTGGCTGCTGGCGGGCGCGGCCCTGGCGCTGTCATCGTCGCTGGCGCTGGCCGGCGGGCCGGAAGACCTGCTGCCCCCGGCTTTCCGCGATCCGCCCCGGCAGAACGCACCCACGCCCACGCCTGCTCCCACCGCTGCGCGCCCGGCCACGCCGGTTCCGCCGCGCCCCGCCGCCTCGTCCGGCAGCACCCCGGTGGTGCAGGCCGTGCCTTCGGGCAGCGAAGCGCCTGCCGCGCCCGGCGAATTCCGCCTGCCGCCCAATTTTCCATCCTTGGAAGAACTGTCGGAGATGGAGGAGGACGAGGTCGACGAACTGCTCGGCCTGCGTCCCCGGTTCGACATTCCCGCAGGCGCGCGCCGCGCCGTGGCCGAAGTGGGCGTGATCGCGCAGAACGAAGGCGGCTTCCCCGTCGGCTCGCTGCGCGGGCAGCCTGCCGGACTGGTGCGCGCCGCGCTGGTGGCCAGCCGTGGCCCGATCGTATCACGCTGGGGCCACATCCTGATGCGCCGCGCGCTGGCCAGCCGCCTCGACGCGCCGCAGGGCCTCGACCCGGTGGAATTCGCCGCGCTGCGGGCGCAGGCGCTGGACAACATGGGCGAAGGCGCGGTGGCGCGCGCGCTGGTGCAGGATGTCGACGGTTCGGAATACAATTCGGTGCTGACCAACGCCGCCTTCGATGCTTACCTGGGGACTGGCGACATCCTGGGCATGTGCCCGGTGGCGCGCCTGCACGGGCAGCTGCGCGACGATGGCGAGTGGGAACTGCTGAAGGCGATCTGCGAAGCCTATTCGGGCGAATCGCGCAGCGCCGAACGCAATCTTGACCGTGCGCTGGGCACCGGCCTGGCCGAGGAAATCGACGTTCGCCTGGCGCAACGCTATGCCGGGGCCGCTGGCGACGGCGGGCGCGCGGTGAACATCGAATGGGACGGGGTGGACGAGATCACCCCCTGGCGCTTCACTCTGGCTCGCACGCTGAGCGAAGACTTGCCCGAAGGGCTGCGCGATGGAGCGGGTGCGCGGTACGATATTGCCGACGTGCTGATCCCGGCCACCCCGCTGATCGACCGCGTGGCGGCATCGAACACGGCGGGCGCGCGCGGCGTGCTGTCGTCTGCTGCGATGGTGGACCTCTATGCCCAGCTGTGGGCCAGCGATGCCTATTCGGGCAGCGACAAGCGCCTGGCCGGGCTGCTGCGCGAAGCCTATGTGGCCACCAGCGCGGGCGACCGGCTGGACGCCATGCAGCAGTTGTGGGACGCGCAGGCCGGCTATGGCCCGCAGGTGCTGACCGCCTATGCCGCCGCCCGCCTGCCGGTGAGCGAGGACATGGCCGACGATGCCGGGCCGATCATCACCTCGATGCTGGCCGCCGGGCTGGATCGCAATGCCCTGCGCTGGGGCAGTGTGGTGCCCGAAGGCAGCCTGGGCTGGGCGCTGCTGGTGCTGGCGCAGCCGACGCGGCAGAACCTGGTGAGCGAGAACGCGGTCGACAGCTTCGTCGACGATGACGGCAGCGAGGACCAGCGCAAGTCCGCCTTCCTCGTCGCCGGGCTGGCGGGGCTGGGCAGGCTGGGGGCGAACGATGTCGCGTCGCTGTCCGAACGGCTGGGCCTGAACCTTGCGCGCAGCAGCCCGTGGAGCACCAAGATCGACCGAGCGGGCGAACTGGGCAATGCCACGCTGGTGGCGCTGCTGGCAGGGCTGGGGATGCAAGGCACCAGCTGGGACCAGATGACCCCGCGCCACCTCTACCACATCGTGCGCGCGCTCAATGCCGTGGGGCTGGAAGCCGAAGCCCGGATGATCGCCGCGGAGGCGGTGGCGCGCGCCTGAGGCAATGTCCGCCGCGATCGACAGCTTCCTCGCCATGCTCGCCGCCGAGCGTGGGGCGGCAGCGAACACGCTGGCGGCCTATCGCCGCGACCTCGAACAGGCGGAGGATGTGGCGGGCGACCTGGCCGGGACATCGCGTGAGCAACTGGCGAAGCTGACCGGCGCCTGGGCCGCGTTGGCGCCCTCCAGCGTGGCGCGCAAGGTATCGGCGCTGCGCCAGTTCTACGGCTTCTGCATCGACGAGGGATGGCGCAAGGACGATCCTTCCGCCGCGCTGCCACGCCCGCAGGCCCGCCGTCCCTTGCCCAAGGTGCTGAGCCACGCCGAGGTCGAATCGCTGTTCCGCCGGGCCGAAAGCGAGGCCGCGGACGATAGCCCTGCGCCCTTGCGCACGCTGGTGCTGCTGGAACTGCTCTATGGCTCGGGCCTGCGCGCCACCGAGCTGGTTGCCTTGCCGCTGAACGCCGTGCCGCGCGATGCGCCGTTCCTGACGATCACCGGCAAGGGCGGGCAGCAGCGCATGGTGCCGGTATCGCGCCGCGCGCAGGCGGCCTTGTCGCGCTGGCTGGTGCTGCACGATGGCAAGTCGCGTCACCTCTTCCCTTCGCGCGACAAGCACCTGACCCGTATCCGGCTGTACCAGCTGGTGAAGGACCTGGCGGCGCGCGCCGATATCGACCCGGCCAGGATCAGCCCGCACGTGCTGCGCCATGCCTTCGCCA
>JAGREI010000408.1 GCA_020446625.1 Erythrobacter sp. | reverse complement strand
TCGGTCAGTAGGGGGCTGTCCACGCCGGGCGAGATCGAATCGAGGCAGGCGATGAACAGCGAAGCCTTGTCCTCGAACAGGTTGAAGACCGTTCGCGTTGAAACGTCGGCGGCATCCGCGATGCGCCGGACGGAGACTTCCCGGTAACCCGAAGACAGGAACAGCGCCGTCGCCGCATCGACGATCCCCTGCCGCTTTTCGGCCGCTTCTGCCTGTGTCGGCCTGCCCCTGCGCTCGCGCCTTGCCTGCGTCGCCACGCTGCCCTCCGCATTCCGCTTGTTATTTACACCAATTGATGTAAATAACGCTACACCGAATCGAGAGGAGTGCCAAGCGCGCCGTTGTGCGGCGGCATATCCTCCACAGGGAGAGGAACAGCAGATGGCGTCGAACGATCCGGAATTTGGGGCTCAACTCGACCAGGCGATCGACGCGCTCGATCCGATCATGGCGCTGCTGGCGCTGATCCAGATCACTGGCGACCGCACCCTGCTCCACCGCTTCTGGGATGCGCTCGACGGCCGCCAGGAAACGGTGATGGAAGCCTTCCGCGACATTGATCCGCACGCCGTGCGCGATCCGGTCGATCCGGCGATCGCCGCAGAGATCCGCGACCGGCTGCGCAAGGCGGTGAAGTCGGGCCGGGCGCCGGTCATGCCTAGTCTCGACATGGCGATGTTCCGCAAGATGTCGCGCCTGCTGCTTGGCCACGACTTCCCCGAAATGTCGGTGGAAGTGGCTTACCAGCATGGCGGATTCACCACCGACACCCGCGTGCGCAAGGCCGCCGAAGTCCCGCCCGCCGGGTTCAAGGTGATCGTCGTCGGCGCCGGGATGATGGGCATCAATGCCGCGATCAAGTTGCAGCAGGCGGGCTTCGACTACACCGTGCTGGAAGCGCTCGACAAGGTCGGCGGCAACTGGCTGACCAACACCTATCCGGGCGCGGCGGTCGACACCCCCAGCCGGGTCTATTCGTTCTCGTTCGAGCCCAACGCTTCGTGGAGCCAGTTCTACCCGCGCGGGCCGGAATTCCTGTCCTATCTCGAACGCGTCACCGACAAGTACGACCTGCGCGAGAACATCCGCTTTGGCACCTGGGTCGAAGGCGCCGACTGGGACGAGGCGCGCAAGCTCTGGACGGTCAGGTCCGTGCGCGACGGCAAGCCCGAAACGCACGAATGCAATGTGCTGATCATGGCGGTCGGCCCCAACAACGATCCCAATTACCCCAAGGTGAAGAACCTCGACAGGTTCAAGGGGCCGGTGATCCATTCGGCCGAGTGGGATCACTCGGTTGACCTCACAGGCAAGAAGGCGGTGCTCGTCGGCACCGGATGTTCGGGCGTGCAGGTCGCCAATGCCATCGCCGACGAAGTGGGCGAACTGGTCATCGTCCAGCGCCAGCCCGAATACATCATCCCCAATCCCGAGGCCCATTCGCCGGTCGATCCGCTCGACATCTGGGCGATGGAGCACATCCCCTTCGTGGTGAACTGGAAGCGCCTGCAAAGCCTGGAAGGCCAGATGGGCGACATGCACGGCATGGTGATGAAGGACGAGGACTACGCCCGCGAAACCGGCGGCTTCGGCCCGATCAACGATGGAATGCGGATGTATGCCAACAGCTACCTGCAAAGCCATTTCCCCGATGACCCGGAGATGGTGGCGCTGCTGACTCCCGATTTCCCGGTCTTCGCCAAGCGGCCGATCCTCGATTGCGGGTTCTACACTACGCTCAAGAAGCCCAATGTCTCGATCCTGCGCGGCGAAATGGCCGAGGCCGACGAGACGGGGATCATCCTGGCCGACGGCAGCCGCATCGATTGCGACGTGCTGTTGCTGTCGACCGGGTACAACCTCCATTTCGGACGCCAGTTCGATATTCACGGCACCGGCGGCCAGACGCTGAAGGATGCCTTCGAACCGCATCCCTTCTCCTATGAAGGGATGCTGATCACCGGCTTCCCCAACTTCGTCTTCATGGGCGCGCCCTATTCGTATCTCGTGGCCAATCATGCCGTGGTGAGCGAGCAGCAGGTCCACTACATCGTCGAACTCCTCCAGTGGATGGTCGACGAGCACCTTTCCTCGTTCGACGTCACCCCCGAGGCGACCCGGACCTTCGTCGAGGATGTCGACGCCGAACTGCTCAAGACCGCCTGGGTCCAGTGCGGCAGCGCGCACGGCTATTATCGCGACGTCGGCGGCGCCGGGAAGAAGAAGGTGATCCTCGCCGTGCCGCGCCACAATTCGCGCATCTGGCATGACCTGCGCAGCGTGCGCGAAGAGGACTTCGCGATCACCCGCCAGCCCGGCGATGCGCCGCCAGAGGCGCGCGAGATGGCAATGCTGACGATCTGACGGGCCGACTGAAGCCACGACAAGACCAAGACGGGAGAATGACTGTGGAACTACCTTTCGGAACCACGCAGGACGCGGACTTCATGTTCACCAAGCTGATCGTGGGTGACCTGGAACAGGCGGCGGCCTTCTACGGTGCAGCCTTCGGCCTGGTCGAAATGCACCGGGTCGAAGCCCAGATCGAAGGGCGCGCCCTGGCCGAAGTGGTCTACCAGCCCACCTACCAGGGCGGCCCGCTGTTCATCCTTGGCCAGTATCTAGATGCAGAAGCTCCGGCAGGCGGCGAAGTCATCCTGGGCTTTGCCAGCGGCGACGTCGACGCCTGCCTCGCGCGGGTCGAGGCGGCGGGCGGCCGCGTCGTCGAAAATCCCGCGAACCTGCCCGCAGGCGTGCCGCGCTATGCCTTCGTGCGCGATCCCGAAGGCCACCTGGTGCAGGTGAGCCAGAGACTCGGCTGAGTGGAAGCGCCCGATCTTCCCGGTACGTCGCGGATGCCGTCCCGGCAGGAATTCGATCGCCTGCACCAAACCACCGCGCCGGGGGATCATTACGGCATCGAATTCCCGTTCTCGGTCGCCACACTGAGCGAATTCGGCCCGGATTTCCTGACGCGGGCCTTCCGCGCATCGGGCGCCATTGCGGCAGACAACGCCGTCACCGCGATCACCCGGCTGGACCCGATCGAGGTGCCGGGCGCTTCGGAACGGGCGCTGCTGGGCCTTGCCTATCTCCGCTCGGAGCCGGGGCTGCATACCGAGCTGTTCGCCAAGTTCCCGGTGGCCGATGCCGACCACAAGTTCGGCCTTGCGCGCATGGGCGATGGCGAAGTTGCGATGCAGCGCCTGTCGCGCAGCGTTGATCTGCCGGTGACTGTGCCGAAGTACTATTTCGGCGACCACTGCGCGCGAACCACCAATTACATCCTGATTACCGAGCGCATCCCCTACGGCACACCGCCGGTCGAGCCGGCGTGGAAGAAGGGCTACGATCATCAGCTCCCCGATGCCGATGCCCATTACCGAGTGCTGGCGCAGGCGATGGCGCGGCTGGTGGCGGCGCACCGGACCGGCGCGCTGGGAGCGGACATCGCGGCCGTGTTCCCCCCCGGCGGGGCCGCGCGCGACTTTCACCCCATCCCCGACGCCGAAGCGCGGGTCGATCGCCTGGTCGATTTCATCGGCCGCGTCGCCCCGCAGCTGTTCGTTGCCGAAGCGTGCGACCCGGCCTTTCTCGCCGCGTGGCGGGCGGACCTGCTGTTCGGGCTGGCGCACAAGGACGCGGTGATCGCCTGGCTCCACGCCGATCCGGATTACACCGGCCTGTGCCATCCCAACCTCAACGTCGACAATGCCTGGTTCTGGCGCGATGCCGACGGCGCCCTGCAAGCCGGGCTGCTCGACTGGGGCGGTGCCGGGCAGATGAGCATCGCCCAGGCGCTCAGCGGCATGATGATGATGCCCCAGCCCGAAGCCTATCGGCGGCAGGTCGACCTGGTGCTCGAAACCTTCATCGCGGAACTGGCGGACCGCAGCGGCAAGCAGCTCGACCCGGCGGAGCTGCGCCTGCGGTTCAAGGCATCGCTCTATTCGACGGCGATCTGCACCATCGTCTCGATCCTTGTCGACTATCTCGGCGCCTTTCCGGAAGCCGAATGGGCGGCGATGGCAGACCGGTTCGACCCGCGCCTGCACGACAGCGGGCTGATCGCGGCGATCGTCTGGATCGACAACATGCTGCACGAATGGCTCGACGAACTGACCCCCGGCGATGCCTGCCGCCAGGTCGTGGCCATGGCATCCGCCCCGGCGGCATTGGCCGGATGAATTGCAAGGGAGAAACGCACATGATCCGTGAACTCGCTGAAAACTTCCGCCCCGTCGCGCCACCCCGGCTGATCGACGATGCCTACAGCGAAGACCAGCACGCGCGAATGCTGAAGGTGGTGCGCGACAACGGCCCCTGGCCGCTGATCCTGGCCGAGAACTTCAAGACCCCCGAGGAAGTGATCGCCACCATTTCGGGCACGATCCCCGAAGGCGTGACGCTGACCTGGGACATGATCGGCCTCAACCCGGTGTTCCGCGGCTACTACGCGCGCGGCGGCACCTGCTTCTATCCCGAGATCGAGGATTGCTACTACAACTCGCGCTTCCTCGAACTGGTCCGCAATTACTGGGATTGCCAGTATGCCGAGCCCGAGACCTTCCTGTTCAACATCCAGGGTCCGTCCCCCATCGGCGGGCCGCCGCATCTCGATGGCACGGTGTTCCGCGGGATGACGATGGACAATACCCCGCTGTGGCTGCTGCTGACCATGGCCAAGTCGTGCCTGTTCAACCGCTGGCGTTCGAAGAAGGGCCAGGTCATCGCCTGGTATTACAACGGCGGGATCGGCGGCGGTTTCAACTGCTGGCCCGATGGCCCCAGCGGCGCGCCGCTGCAAATCAACGCGCCGATGTGGGGCCGCGCGGTGGTGGTGGAGAACGAGATGATGT
>JAGREI010000055.1 GCA_020446625.1 Erythrobacter sp. | reverse complement strand
CCATGTGCGCGATCGGGAAGTAGACCACGGTCAGCCAGAGCAGGCCGAACACCATCGTCGCCGCGAACTTCATGCGTTCGGCGGTGGCACCCAGGACCAGCGCGACGGTGATCGCGGCGAAGGTCATCTGGAAGCTGACGAAGACGTATTCGCTGATCACCTCGTCCGAGAAGGTGGCGGCGGTGGTATCCGGCGTCACCGAGGAGAGGAAGTAGCTGCCCGTGCTGAAGAAGTAGCCGAGCGTGCCTTCGATCGTGGTCGGGCCGAAGGCGAGCGAATAGCCCCACATGATCCACACCAGCATGGCCAGCGCCGCGACGGCGCCGATCTGGGTCATGGTGGAGAGCATGTTCTTGGAACGGGTCAGGCCGCCGTAGAACAGCGCCAGGCCGGGCAGGATCATCAGCATGACCAGCACGGTGGAAGTCATCATCCAGGCGTTGTTGCCGGGATTGGCAACAGGTGCGGCGGCTTCGGCCGCCTCTTGCGCGAAAGCGGCCGTGCTCGCCAGCAGCGAGGTGCCGACGACAGCCAGGCTGCCGAGATATTTGCGAATCATGGTGTTACCCCTCTGTGCCAAGGCGCCGCTCACAGCGCAGTCTCGTCGGTTTCGCCGGTGCGGATGCGCGTGGTCGACATCAGGTCGAGCACGAAGATCTTGCCGTCACCGATGCTTTGCGTGGTGGCGGTTTGCTGGATGGTCTCGACCACCTTCGGCATCAGCTCGTCGCTAACCGCGATTTCGAGCTTCACCTTCGGCAGCATGTTCACCGAATACTCGGCGCCGCGATAGATTTCGGTNNTCTGGCGACCGAAGCCCTTCACTTCCGACACCGTCATGCCGGCGACACCGAGCGCGGCGAGTGCTTCGCGCACTTCGTCGAGCTTGAATGGTTTGATGATGGCGATGACAAATTTCATGCCTGACCCCTTATGTCCTACCGGGTCGCTCCCGGCCGTCACACCGCAATGCAACAGGCGTGCCAATTGCCAGCCTGGCTGGATTCAGGCGCAATTCGTGCTGCGCCGCAGCATGGTCGATAGAGGGGGCCGCCCAATTTGCGGGCAGCGTGCCTAATCTTGAGGCAGCGCCAGCGTGGCCTTGATCGGCAGGTGATCGGAAGCCTGCCGCGCCAGCGGGCTGGCGTGGACCTGCGCGCTTTCCAGCCGCCAGTGCGGGGTATGCAGCAGCCGGTCGAGCGCCAGCATGGGTCGCCGCGAAGGGAAGCTGCGGCCCGGTTCCACCATGGTCCAGTGCGAAGCGAGGCCGCGTTCGCCGCCGATCGGGCGCCACCATTCGTTGCAGTCGCCCAGCATCACCGCCGGCAGCCCCGGCGCGCGGCTGGCGTTGCACAGGTGCGCGAACTGCTGCTTGCGCCTGAGGCCCGAGAGGTCGAGGTGCATCGAGGTGACGCAGATCTCCTGTCCGCTGGCGAGGATCGAGGTGCGGATCGCCCCGCGCGGTTCGACCTGCGGCAGGTGATGCGCCTCCACCGACAGCACGTCCAGCCCATCGCGCACCAGCAGGGCATTGCCGTGCCAGCCCATGCTGGCGGGCCGGGTGGGGACCGAGGCGACCTGCCAGCCGCGCCCGGCCAGCGCCTTGCGATCAAGCACCGCGGCCCGCGTGCCCAGCCGCAGGTCGACCTCCTGCAAGGCCACCACCTGGGCTTCCAGCTCGTCGATCACGTCGAGGATCCGGTCGGGATCGCGGCGGCCATCGGCGCCCACGGCCTTGTGGATGTTGTAGCTGGCGAAGGTGAGCTGCATTGCCTGGCCCGGCTTCACTTGGCGGGCGTGGGCATGGTCCCGGCAATATAGCGGTCGGTCTGGCGCGTGGGCAGGCCGTCGATGCTTTCCCTCCGGTTGCGGTGCTTGTAGGCCCATTCCACCGGATCGGACTGCGCGTGGTACTTCACCAGCGTTTCGCGATGATGATCGAAATCCATCACCGGCACGCCCCAGCCGCAGCTGGTC
>JAGREI010000054.1 GCA_020446625.1 Erythrobacter sp. | reverse complement strand
CATCGTCAACTGCGCGCGCGGCGGGCTGATCGACGAGGAAGCGCTGAAGGACCTGCTCGATTCGGGCCATGTCGCGGGCGCCGCGCTCGACGTGTTCGCCAAGGAACCGCCGGCGAAGGATCACCCGCTGTTCGGCACGCCGGGCTTCATCTGCACCCCGCACCTGGGCGCGTCGACCAACGAGGCGCAGGTCAACGTGGCGCTCCAGGTGGCCGAGCAGATGGCTGATTTCCTCGTCAACGGCGGCGTCACCAATGCGCTCAACATGCCGTCGCTGTCGGCCGAGGAAGCCCCCAAGCTGAAGCCCTACATGGCGCTGGCCGAGAAGCTGGGCAGCCTGGTGGGCCAGCTGGCGCACGGCGAACTGCCCAAGATCAGCATCGAGACCGAAGGCGCGGCGGCAGAGCTGAACCAGAAGCCCATCGTCGGCGCGGTGCTGGCGGGCCTGATGAAGCGCTATTCGCAGAGCGTGAACATGGTCAACGCGCCCTTCATGGCGAAGGAACGCGGGATCGAGGTGCGCGAGATCCGCAACGAGCGCGAAGGCGTGTACCACACGCTGGTGCGCGTCACCGTGGCCACCAGCCAGGGCGATCGTTCGGTGGCCGGCACCCTGTTCGGCAACGGCGCGCCGCGGCTGGTGGAAATGTTCGGCATCTCGATCGAGGCCGACCTCGAAGGTACCATGCTCTACATCTCCAACACCGACATGCCGGGCTTCATCGGCTCGGTGGGTGCGATCCTGGGCGAGGCCGACATCAACATCGGCACCTTCCACCTGGGCCGCCGCGAAGCCGGTGGCGAGGCGATCCTTCTGCTGTCGGTGGATAGCCCGGTGTCCGAGGAACTGCTGGAGAAGATCCAGCAGGTGCGCAACGTGAAGCGCGTGCGGATGCTTCAATTCTGAAAGCGTCCGGCCTAAGGGGGGCCGCATGACCGATCCGACGCAGGACTTGTTGCCCGAAGGGCTGGAAGACCGGCTGCCGCAAAGCGCGGCGGCAGCGGCGCGCATCAAGCGTGCCATGCTCGATGTCATGCGCTCCCACGGCTATGACCGGGTGCGCCCGCCGCTGATCGAGTTCGAACAGTCGATGGCGCGCCGGATGGACGGGTTGAAGACGCGGCAGATGGTCCGCTTCGTCGATCCCGCCAGCCTGCGCACGCTCGCCCTGCGCAGCGACATGACCCCGCAGGTGGGGCGCATCGCCGCCACTGGCCTCGCCGGGGCCGCGCGCCCGCTGCGGCTGTGCTATGCCGGGCAGGTGGCGCGGATCGCGGGCAGCAAGCTGGAACCCCGGCGCGAGGACTTGCAGGTGGGCGCCGAGCTGATCGGCAGCGATACCGTGGCCGCCGCCAGCGAGGTGGTGGACCTGGCGATCACCGCGCTGGAAGCGGCGGGCGCCACCGGCATCTCGGTCGATTTCACCTTGCCCGACCTGGTGGACACGCTGGCCGACGGCCCGCTGCCGCTGACCGCCGAACAGCGGGTGCGGGTGCGCCGCGAGCTCGACATGAAGGACGCGGGCGGACTGGTGGAGGCGGGCGGCGAAGCCTATGCCCCGCTGATCCACGCCACCGGCGCTTTCCCCGATGCGCTGGCGCGGCTGGAGGCGCTGGATCACGGCGGCGCGCTCGACAGCCGGATTGACGGCCTGCGCCAGATCGCCGCCAACATCGGCACCCGCGCGAGGCTGACGCTGGACCCCAGCGAACGCCACGGCTTCGAATACCAGTCATGGTTCGGCTTCACCCTCTACGCCGCCGAAGTGCGCCAGGCGCTGGGGCGCGGCGGCACCTATGCTATCGGCGGAACCACAAAAAATGGTGCTGGCGAGGTGGCGACGGGCTTCTCGCTCTACCCCGAAAACCTGGTCGAAGCGGTCAAGGCTGACGAGGGGCTGGGCGACAAGCTGTTCCTGCCGCTGGGGCATGACCGCGCGGCGGCGGTAAGGCTGCGCGCCGAAGGCTGGCGCACCGTGGCGGCCTTGTCGGACAGCGATGACGCGGCGGCGCTGGGTTGCACGCACCGGCTGGATGGCAGCGCGGCAACCGCCCTCTGACCTAGCGGAACACCCGCGCCAGCCAGGCGTCCACCACCGGCGTTGCCGGATAGTCCGGATCGCCCAGCCGCTGGTTGATCTCGCGATGGCCGCGCAGGCCGCGCCCGGCAAAGCCCTGCACCGTGGCGGGCGTGCCTGCCTGCCGCAAGGCCTCGCCCAGCGCCTCGCTTTGCCGCGTGCCATCGGCGCGCTGCACATGCAGGATCAGGAATTCCGGCGCATTGGGCGCAGCGGCGTGGAGCGTGGGGCTAAGCGCGCGCTGGCGCACGGGATCGGTGCCGAAGGCGTTGCGGTAGGTTTCGCCCATCAGCCGCGCGTTCTCGTCCATCTGGTCGGGCACGTTGTAGGCCGCGCCATCCAGCGGCAACACGCCGACGAGGTCCGTGAAGGATAGCCCCGCAGCGCGCAGGTATTGCGGATCGGTCCCCACCAGCGCCACCAGGTGCGCGCCTGCCGAATGGCCCGACAGCGCCACGCGGCTGCGATCAAATCCCAGCCGGGCGGAATTGCTGCGCAGGTAAGCCAGCGCGCTGGCAACGTCTGCCGCCTGCTGTTCCACCGTCGCATCCGGCACCAGCCGGTAATTGACCGAGGCGACCGCGTAACCGGCGGCGTGCCAGTGTTCCAGCTTGTCCGATCCGGCCATCATCCGCATGTCCCCGCGATGCCAGCCGCCGCCGTGGACGAAGACCACCAGCGGCGCATTGGCGCGAGTCGCCGGCCAGTACATCAGCCGTTGCAGCGGGTCCTCGCCGTAGGCCAGCGTCTGCGAGCCATCGCGCGCAGCCTGCTCGCGCCGCGTCTGCGAGAAGGCAGGATCGCTGGCAAGTGGTACGGCGAGCGCCGCAGCGGCGGCGAGGGTGAGGGCAAAGGTGCGAATTCTCATGGCATGGCTCCCGATAGGTTCCCCCGGCGGCAAGAAGCCAGCAATGCGCCGCCGGGTCCAGTCGCGAATTGCCGCCAATTGTCGCGGAATGAAGGCAAATCCTGCCGCTCGACGAAGCGATCAGGCCGCGTCCCGCCATGCGCCGGGGCTTTGCCCGAAGGCGGCTTTGAACCCGGCGTTGAAGGTCGACAGGTCACCGAACCCGCAGGCAAAGGCGATGTCCGCGATCTTCTCTTGCGAGCAGGCCAGCTGCTGCGCCGCCCGCGCCAGCCGCCGCGCCTGCAAATAGCGATAAGGCGTGGTGGCATAGACCCGCCGGAAACAGCGCAGGTAGTGGAAGCGGCTCATGGCGGCGCACCTGGCGAGGTCGTCGAGCGACAGCGGGTCGGCATAGGCGCTTTCGATCAGGTCGACCGACCGACGCAGCGCCCGTTGTTCGCGCAAATTGGGCTTGCCCGGTGCGGCGCGCAAGGTTCCGCAAGTGGTCAGCACGGCTTCGAGCAGCAGCAGGGGTGCATCCGGCAGGCCGCGATCGAAGCGCGCTATGGCAGGCACCAGCCCCGCCAGCGGAGGCAGGGCGGAATAGCCGAATCCAGCATCGTCGCGGCTGGCCTCCGCGAACAGTTCGCTGTCGAAATGGATCACGGAACACTGGTCGCCGTGGCTGTCTTCGTGGCTGCAACAGTAATGGCAACCGGGGTTGCCCAGCATGATGGAGCCGCCCTGCAACAGCGCCTTGCCGTGCTTGCCGTGATAGGAAAACCGGCCCCCGCGCACCACGGCCAGCGTGGGTGCGGCGTGTCGTTCCTCGAACGGGAGATCGCCCGGCCCGGCCTGGCAGTCGTATTGGCTCAGGCGATATCCGTGGCCGGCGATGTGCATCGCGAAAGAATAGCAATATTCCCCAAGTCGGCAAAGCATCCACGATGGCAATGCGGCGGCAGCCAGCAGGAGCCAAAGCCAGGATGCACGATACCGATTACCTCAACTCGCCACGGGCGTTGGTCGACCTGGGCGCGATCAACGATCATTTCATCGAGAACTTCATTCGCAACGATGTGGCCAGCCACGATCGGTTGCTGCATCCGCGTTTCATGGTGGTCAATGCCAACGGTTCGCTGACCGATCGCGCCACCTATCTCCAGCGTTGGGCAACAGGTTTCGATCCGGATGTGATAGTCTACTGGGATGTGCGCGACGAACGGATCACGCTTGTCGGCAATGTCGGGCTGGTGCGTTCGACCAACAAGCAGGTCGTTCGGCGCGATGGCCGGGATATCGCCAGCATGTCGATCTATACCGATACCTACATCTTCCAGGATGGCCAGTGGCGCTGCATCCAGGCGCAGATAACCGGGGTCGCCCCGCAGAATGAGCCGGGCGATGAAACGATCAAGACGATCTACCTGCATGGGATCAGGCAAGGCCCCGACCGGTCCGGCTGATGCCCTTTCCTACACCTGCCATGGTGTGGCCTGCCCGCCGGCATGACCAGATGCCCGATCCACCGCCAGCATGACACTTTTGCACCCCGGCCTTACACAACCGCTTTTCTTCCCCAGGACACTGTCACACCTGTCACACCTTCCATCTGCGCTACCGCCTGCGGCTACTTGAGCGCGGATTGCCGCGAACCGGCGTCTCTGCCGGTTGACATCGCCACCCGCATCGCTAGGGCCGCCACCGCATCCGGAGCGCAGGCCGCTCCTCCAGTCCAGTCCCGTGGCCGAGTCCTGTCGAAGGGCCGCGTGGGCTCTCCCGGCAGGGGAGTGTGCGTAACCATGGCAAACGTCACCGTGATCGGCGCCCAGTGGGGCGATGAAGGCAAAGGCAAGATCGTGGACTGGCTCGCCAGCCGCGCCGATGCCGTCGTGCGTTTCCAGGGCGGCCACAATGCCGGGCATACGCTGGTGGTGGGCGATACGACCTACAAGCTCAGCCTGCTGCCCAGCGGGATCGTTACCGGCACGCTCAGCCTGATCGGCA
>JAGREI010000407.1 GCA_020446625.1 Erythrobacter sp. | reverse complement strand
CGGACCGGCAGCCAGAGCTGGCGGATCGGCTCGCTGGTGCTGATGCTGCTGGCCGTGCTCAAGGTGTTCCTGGTCGATGCCGCCGGGCTGGAGGGCCTGCTGCGCGTGGCCAGCTTCCTGGCTCTGGGGCTGAGCCTGATCGGCATCGGCTGGATCTACGCCCGGCAATTGCGGACGGCACCATCGGCCTAGCGCCACGCCGGCGCGCCCTGCCTCCTGCGGCGTTAAGCGGACTTTACCTGTTTGCCGCTATGGACTGGCGCAGTTTCCCGCCCGCCTGCGGGAAGGAAGAAGGCGCCGATGGACCTTACGCATCACGGCTATGCCCTGCCCGCCACTCCCCGCGCACAAGCGGTGGAGGCTGGTGGCGCATTGCTGTGTGCTGCCGACTGGCAGGCACTCGAACGCTTCTCCACCCTGCCCACCCAGGAATATGCCTTCGCGGATGCCCTGGCCGGGACCATGCTGCGCGATACCCGGATCGCTACCTTCACCGTGGCCGGGCCAGAGGGCCTGGCGGCGCTGCTGCCGCTGTGCCGCGACGAGGGGGACACGGCGCGCTGGCGCATGGTCGGCGCCGACGAGGTGTTCGAGCCGGGTGACGCGCTGTGCGCCGATCCGCAAGCCGCGCTGGCGCTGGCGCGCCAGCTGGTGGCGGACGGTCGCCCGCTGACTTTCGACCGCCTGCCCACCACGTCGCTGCTGATCCCCGCCCTGCGCACGGCGATGCGCGGGCGCGGGCTGGTGACGCTGCGCCCGGCCGTGGCGCACCCGACGATCGCGCTCGATGCCAGCTGGCACGATCCGCAGGCCCGCTTCAAGCCGCGCCGCCAGTCCGACTTCCGCCGCGCCCGCCGCCGCGCCGACCAGTTCGGCACGGTCAGCTTCGAATGGCTCACGCCTTCCCCGGCCGAGTTCGATCCGCTGTTCGACGAGGCCGTGCAGGTCGAAGCCAGCGGCTGGAAACAGCAGGCCTGCACCGCGCTGGCCAGCGATCCGGTCAAGTGCGCCTTCTTCCGCCGCTATTTCGCCACGGCCAGCGCCAGCGGCAGGTTCCACCTCGCAGTCATGCGGATCGACGGGCGCGCGATGGCGGTGCAGATGGCGGTGGATTTCCGCCAGGGCCTGTGGCTGTTCAAGATCGGCTTTGACGAGGCTTTCGCCAAGGCATCTCCCGGCACATTGCTGATGCTGTTCGCGATCGGGGAGGCAGCGCGGCGCGGCTTTCGCGCCTTCGAGATGCTGGGCGAGGCCGAGGACTGGATCTCGCGCTTCTGGACCAGCGACCAGCACGACTGCGTCCATCTGCGCAGCTATCCCTTCAACCGGCGCGGCATGGCGGCGCTGCTGGCCGATGGCCATGCCTGGCTGCGCCACCGGCTGGCGAAGCTGCGCGCCTGATGGCCAGCGCCTGGTCGATCCTGCGCGATGCGCGCTATGCCTTGCCGCGGCAGGTCGAACGCCTCGCCCCCGCGCCCGGCGTGCAAGCCGCCGCGCGCATGGTGGCCCGGCTCGAACGGCGTGGCTTGCTCGGGACGGTCGGCTATTTCAACGGCGGAGAGGAACCCGCCGCGCAGGTCGCCGCCACCGACATGGCGGTGTGCCAGGCGCTGGGCGGCGCGCGCGGGCATTGCCTCGCGGTCAAGGCTCCGCCGCTCGGCTTCTCCCCCGCGCACCTGCACGCCATTGCCCAGTCCGCCCAGGCTGCCGGAATTGCCATGGTGTTCGATGCCCATGGGCCGGACCATGCCCAGGCCACGCTCGACGCGGTGGAGGCGCTGCTGCCGGGCCATCCGGGGACGGGTTGCGCCCTGCCCGCACGCTGGCAGCGCAGCATGGCCGACGCCGCGCGGTTCCGCGACAGCGGCGCGCGCCTGCGGCTGGTCAAGGGCGAATGGGCAGACCCGCAGCGCGATGTCGATGACGTTTCCGGCAATTTCCTCGTCCTCGCCGCCGCGCTGGCGGGGCGCGCGGCGCCGGTTGCCGTGGCCACTCACGATCCCGCGCTGGCCAGGGCCGCGCTCGAGCTGTTGCTGGCTGCCGGAACTCCCTGCGAGCTGGAGCAGCTGCGCGGCCTGCCACGCCGCCGCACCACGGCGGTGGCGCGCAAGCTGGGCGTGCCGGTGCGGGTCTATGTGCCGTTCGGCCCCGGCTGGTGGCCCTACGCGGTCGACAAGGCACTGGCCCGCCCCTACCTGCCGATCTGGGCGCTGAAGGACTGGGTCGGCAGGGACTGACCCACGCGCGCCATCGCCTTGCAATCGCGGCGCAAATTTGCACAACTGGCCACTCGGGAAACCAGCGGGGCCGCGCCATGATCAAACCACGCCACTTGCTTGCAGCCTTTGCCTGCCTGTTGCTGGCGGCCTGTGGCCAGTCGGCACTGGTGGAAGAGCAGCCCGATACCGACACTGCCACGCTGCTGATCACGGCGCTCGATAGGTACGGGATCGACGCCTTGCAGCAGGCTGCCGACAGCGGCGAGGCGGAAGCCATGCGCCTGCTGGGCAATTGCCGCTTCCTGGGGCTGGAAGCCTGCGGCGGGTTCGACCGCGAGGAGGGGGGGCGGTTGCTGCTCGCCGCATCGCAAGCCGGATCGGTGCGCGCGCAGACCGACATGTGCCGGACCTGGATGGACCGGCTGCCCGAGCCCGAGGATCAAGCGGAGGCGATCGGCCTCTGCCGCGCCGCGCTGGATGCCGGTGACAACGAAGCGCGCGCGCTGCTGCCGCTCTATGCCTTGCGCGGCGTAACTGCCGCCTGCGAGGTGTTCCCGGACGGCGAG
>JAGREI010000053.1 GCA_020446625.1 Erythrobacter sp. | reverse complement strand
TCGGCGCTGGCGGTGGACCAGCGTTCGTCCCACAGCAGCACCGGCAGGCCAAGGCCCGTGGCTTCCTGCGCCAGGTTGCGGGCATAGGCGCGGCTGGCCTGCGCGCGCGGGCCGCTGCTGCCGTCCATGTTGAGCGGCAGGCCGATCACCACGCCTGCCACCGAGCGTTCCTTGCAGATGGCTTCCAGCGCCGCCTTGTCGCGCCCGAACTTGCCGCGCGCCAGGGTCTTGCCTGCGGTGGCGAAGGTCCAGCGTGCATCGCACAGGGCAATGCCCACGGTCTTCTCGCCCAGGTCCAGCCCCAGCAGCGCGCCGCCGAAGGGCAGCGCCTCGCGGAACTCGGCGGCCTGTTCGGTTACGAGTGCGCTGCCTGCCATGCCTCTACCCTGGTGACGACATCGGCTTGCAGGTTCGCCCAGAACAGCGGGATGTCATAGACGTGGTAATTGTTGCCCGGCAGAACATAGGCGCCAAGGTCGGGCGGATCCCCGATCAGCAGCACGCCGGTGGCCGGATCGCAGCGCGCGGGGACGGCGCCCGGCACCAGGTCGCCGTTCGCAAGGTCGTCCTGCGGCACCAGCGTACCAAGGTTGCGCTCTGCCCCGGCGGCCTGGTTCAGGGTGCCGGTCAGCGGGTTGAAGCACAGGATAGGCGTGCCGCTGCGCGATGCGCCGTTGATGCCGGGGGTTTCGTTGTAGAGCCGCAGGTACTGGCCGGTGTCGGCAGGCTCGGCAAAGCTGGCCCAGCTGGCCAGGCAGCCAGCCTGAAGCGGCGTGGCGCAGGGCGGCAGGCCCAGTTCGGGCAGGTCGGTCTGCACCGAGATCGGCATCCCCACGGCATAGGCCACGGCCACCCGATCGGCCAGCGGGGTGCCCTTGATCCGGTCGAGCAGCAGGCGGACGACGTGGTAGCCGCCCTGGCTGTGCCCGGCGATCACGATCGGCATGTCGTCCGGCACCGAATCGACGAAGAAGTCGAAGGCTTCGGACACGTCGCGGTAGGCCGCATCCAGCGCCTGCCCCGCTGCCGGGGCGTCGGTGAGGAAGGCGCCGTAGGTGGCCTGGCGATAGCGCGGCGCCCAGATCTCGCTCGCCCGGTTGAAGGCGCTGGCCATGCCGCGCACCATCACCCGCGCGCGCGCCTGCGATGTCTCGTCGTCGAGCGGGGCGTTCCACGCCGAACGCTCCATGAAGCTGGTGGGGTGGATGAAGAACACCGCGAAGCGCGGCGCTTCGGCCGAAGCGGAGTCTGCCTGCGCGGTTTCTTCCTCTGCGGGGGGCGGCGCGCTGCCCTCGCGCAGGGCAGGCTGCCAGCGCGCCGGGTCGTTCGCCGGGTCCATGCTGGGACGGCTGAACCACATGGCCGGATCCTGCCAGGCATTGTCCGCCAGCGGGGCCTGTTCGGCAAACTGCACGTCCGGCACCAGCGCCAGCTCGGTCAGCTCCTCGGCATAGACGCGCAGCACGAACAGCACCGCGATCACCAGCACGATCAGGAAAGTGACGATATAGAGGAACCTACGCAGGATCGGTCTCCGCTTGCTGTGCCGCGGCAGCGGCGTCTTGTTCCTGCTGGTTGGCCCTGGCGCGCTGTTCCAGCGCCACCTTGATCATCGTCAGCAGCGGATCGGCCAGGAACAGGCCCAGCACCCCGAACAGGATACCCATCACCAGCTGCATGGCCAGCACCAGCGCGGGGGCCAGGTCCACCGTCTTGCGGGCGATGAACGGCACCACCAGGTAACCGTCGATGTTCTGCACCGTGAAATAGACGAACACCGTGTACAGGCCCATCTCGGTGCTGCCCGAAAAACCCACCAGCACCATCAGCGCGCCCGAAATCAGCGCGCCGATATTGGGGACGAAGGCCAGCAGCCCGGTGATGATCGCCAGCAGCGCGGCCATGGGGATATAATCGCCGGTCACCAGGCCATAGGCGACCAGCATCAGGTAGGTGAACACCCCTTCGAACACCATGCCCACCAGCCGCCCGAACATCAGGCGGCGCATGGTGAAGCCCATGCGGTTCACGGTATCGTGGAATTCGGCGCGGCGGCGCTGCGGCAGCATCCAGGCCACGCCGCGTTCGTAAAGGCGCGGTTCGATCACCACGTAGATGCCGATGATGGCGATCATCAGCAGGGTGGTGAGCCCGCCCATCAGCCCGCCCAGCGCGCGGGTGACCGTGCCGAACCCGCTGATCGCCTGGCTGGCCATGCCCTGCACGTTCTCCAGCCGGATCTCGAAGCCCTGTTCGCGCATCCAGTCCAGCAGCCGCACGGCCTGTTCCTGCACGATCAGCGGGAACTCCGCCGCCTCGCGCGAGATCTGGTTGCCGGCAAACACCGTCAGCCAGGCGAGGAAGGCCACCGCTGCTCCCAGCACCAGGGTGATCCGCCAGCCGCGCCCGATGGTCAGCACGCGGCCCAGCAGGCGCACGCCGCCGTCGATCATCGCGGCGAACACCATGGCGCCGAAGATCACCAGCAGGCTTTGCGACAGGTAGACCGCCAGCGCCACCAGCCCCACCACCAGGGTCCAGGTCAGCGCGCGCAGCGCCTCGAAGCGCAGTTCGGGCGAGGAAATGCGGGTGGGGCTGGCGCCCAGATCCTCCTCGACCGCGTTGCTCTCCCCGCTTTCGCTCATTCCTGGCCCGTTCCCCGCAGTTCGGGGCGCAGGCTGGTCCATGCGCGCCCGCCGCGCAAGGCTTCGATCCATGTCAGCGGGTTCCAGGTCGCCCGCCCGTCGAGCGAGAAGGTGATGATCTCGGCCCGGCCGCCCACGCTGGACAGGGGCACCGGCCCGTCCAGGCCAGAGCGCCAGACCGGGGCGCGGCTGTCGGCCGAATGGTCGCGGTTGTCGCCCATCAGGAACACGTGGCCATCCGGAACCGTGATCTCGGCCATGTTGTCGAGATCCTGCTGCATGTGGTCGATGATCAGGTAGCTGGCCCCGTTGGGCAGCGTTTCGCGGTAGGTGGGCGGCTCGTAGACCTGCGTGCCGTCCTCCAGTGTTACCCGGTAGGGTTCGAAATCGTCGAGGCAGGGCCAGCCGTCGCACACATTGTCGTTGTCGGCAGGCAGGCGGACAGGCGGCTCCACCTCTTGCGGAACGGGAACGCCGTTCAGCACGATCTGCCCGTTTACCACCGCGATCCGGTCCCCCGGCAGGGCGACCACGCGCTTGATGTAATCCTCTGCCCGGTCAGGCGGCACGGCGATCACGATGTCACCGTATTCGGGCGTGGCGGGCGCGATCCGCCAGCTGCTGCGCGGCAGCAGGTGGAAGCTGGCCGAAACCCACGACCAGCCATAGGGATATTTCGACACCACCAGCCGGTCCCCCACCAGCAGGTTGGGCACCATGCTGGCGCTGGGGATGTAGAACGGCTTGGCCACGAAAGTGTGGAAGGCCAGCACCGCCAGCAGCATCAGCACCAGGCCGCGCACTTCCGCGATCCAGTTGACCTTGGGCTTGGCCGCTTCCTCGGTGGTTGCCGGTTCGTCCGGCTGCGCCATGTCGTCCGGCTGCGGGGTCTCGTCACTCATGGGGGAAGATCAGGCTTTCGGATGCGCTTCGAGGATCACGAAGGCCTGCGCCCATGGATGATCGTCGGTGAGGGTGAGATGTATGGTAATCATGTGGCCTGCCGGGGTCAGTTCTTCAAGCCGCGCCAGCGCGCCGCCCGTCAGATGCAGCGTGGGCGCGCCGCTGGGCGCGTTGACCACGCCGATATCCTTCATCAACACGCCGCGCTTGAACCCGGTGCCGACCGCCTTGCTGAACGCCTCCTTGGCGGCGAACCGCTTGGCATAGGTGCCCGCCATGGTGTGCGGGCGGCGTGCGGCCTTGGCGTTCTCCACATCGGTAAACACCCGGTCCCGAAACCGCTCGCCCCAGCGGTCGAGCGAGTTCTGGATGCGCTCGATATTGCACAGGTCGGAGCCGAGACCGATGATCATGGCATCGGTTCCTGTCGCAAATTCCGTATCCGCCGCTCCTGCGAGATGAAGATGCCGATCGTGATGACAAGACCAATGCCCACCGAAATCAGGTCGCGGCGCGGGAAAATCCCACCATCAAGATAACTGAACAGCAAAAATCCACCGAAGATCAGGTTCAGGACGCCGACGACGAGAACAAGCTTCTGCGCCGTCCGCGCATTCCTTATGATCTGGGCGTTGCGTTCGTTCACCGCGCCAGGTCCATCAGTTCGCGCATTCTCAATACAGCAGGTTCCAGCCCGTCGAAAATGGCTTCCCCGATCAGGTAGTGGCCGATGTTGAGTTCGGCCAGCTGGGGAATGGCGGCGATGGGGGTGACGTTGTCGTAGGTGAGGCCGTGGCCGGCGTGCGGCTCGATCCCGTTCTTGGCGGCAAGCGCGGCCATGTCGGTGATCTGCTTGAGCACCCTGGCGCGCGCCTCTCCTTCGGCATGGGCATATTCGCCGGTATGAAACTCCACCACCGGCGCGCCCAGCCGCAGCGCGGCATCCAGCTGCCGCTCGGTCGCCTCGATGAACAGGCTGACGCGGATGCCCGCATCGCTCAGCTTGCCGACAATGGGCATCAGGTGGTTGTGCAGGCCCGCTGCATCCAGCCCGCCTTCGGTGGTGCGTTCCTCGCGCTTTTCGGGGACGATGCAGGCGGCGTGCGGGCGATGGGCCAGCGCGATGGCCAGCATTTCCTCGGTCGCCGCCATTTCCAGGTTCAGCGGCAGGTTGGTCGCGTCCTGGATGCGCTTCAGGTCATCGTCGCGGATGTGGCGGCGGTCTTCGCGCAGGTGCGCGGTGATGCCGTCGCCGCCGCAAGCCGCCACGATCTGCGCCGCGCGAACGGGATCGGGATGGTCGCCGCCGCGCGCGTTGCGGATGGTGGCGACGTGATCGATGTTCACGCCTAAACGCAACCGACGCGGATTGAGCACGCCGGCCATGTTACTTGCGGCTGCCCGGCTTGGTGACGGGGATCGCCGCCAGCGCGGCAGGCACCTCGTCCTCGGCATAGGTGGGGAAGTCGATGTCGATCAGCGGGAAGAACGGCACGCCAAGGTCCGCCGTGCCGTTGCTGCGATCCACCAGCGACACTTCGGCCAGCACCACGCCCCCTTCGCGGCCCACGGCGTCGATGGCTTCGCGGCTGGAAAGGCCGGTGGTGACCACGTCTTCCACCATCAGCACCCTGGCGCCCGGTTCCAGCGCGAAGCCGCGGCGCAGGTGGAATGTGCCGTCGGGCCGTTCGAGGAACATTGCATCCAGCCCCAGCGCGCGGCCCATCTCCTGCCCGATGATGATGCCGCCCATCGCCGGCGACACCACGGCATCCAGCGAATCGCGGATCGCCGGGGGGATCTTTTGCGCCAGCGCCTCTGCCAGCCGCGCCGCGCGGGCCGGGTTCATCAGCACCCGCGCGCATTGCAGGTAATGGCCCGAATGGCGCCCGGAGGAGAGCTTGAAATGCCCTTCTAGCAGGGCGCCGCTGGCGCGGAATTCGTCGAGGACTTCGTCCTGTGTCATGCTGGTTGTCCGGGCCTTTCGCTTTGGTGTGATGCAACCCGGCCACAAAGCCGGGCATTCGTGCAGGTTCGGCGTTGAAAAAAGTCCCTAGTTGCGCTTGAGGCATGGGGCAAGCGCGCGTATAGGCGCGGCAAAAGCGGCCCCCTGCGGGTCATCGGGCAGCCTTGCCCATGAGGGATAATGGAAAGCTTTGACGCGATGATTTTCGGCGCATTCGCTCGCAAGAACCTTAACCTGCTGGCCCTGCTGGCAGCTTTCGTGATCGGCCTGGTGGCCATGCCAAACCTGGTTTCGGCACAGGAAGCAGCCGCGGCTGCAACCACTACCGAGGCTCCGGCCGCGGATGCTGCCGCTCCCGCCGGGGACGAGGCTGCTGCCGCTGCTGCACCCGCCTTCGAGCATTTCGGGCCGGACATGATCGTGGGCCAGCCGACTCCGGGTGGGCTCGGCTTCCAGGACCAGCATACCGCCAACGGCGAATATGCCCTGTGGATGCACGATGCGATCCTGATGCCGATCATCACCGTGATCAGCCTGTTCGTCCTCGCGCTGCTGCTGTGGGTGATCGTGCGCTACAACCGTCGCGCCAACCCGGTTGCCTCGAAGACCAGCCACAACACCCTGATCGAAATCATCTGGACGGTGATCCCGGTGCTGATCCTGGTGGTCATCGCCGTGCCGTCGATCACCCTGCTGGCGCGCCAGTACGAACCCGCGCCCGAGGATGCGATCACCATCAAGGCCAATGGCTACCAGTGGTACTGGGGTTACGAATACGTCGACAACGGCGGGTTCGAAGTGATCTCGAACATGCTCGATGCTGACGAGGCGCTGGCCGCGGGCGAACCGCACCAGCTGGCGGTGGACAACCGCATGGTGGTGCCGGTGGGCGTGCCGATCCGCATCCAGACCTTCGGCAAGGACGTGATCCACTCTTTCGGCATCCCCTCGCTGTGGTTCAAGCTCGACGCCGTGCCGGGCCGCATCAACGAACGCGTGCTGACGATCGAGCAGCCGGGCATCTACTACGGCCAGTGCATGGAACTGTGCGGCCTGGCCCACGGCTACATGCCGATCGCCATCGAGGCGCGCACCATGGAAGACTTCAACGCCTGGGTGCAGACGCAGCCCGGTGGCCGTACCCGCGAGCAGATCGCTGCCGAGGCCGCCGCTGCCGCGCAGGACGCGCAGAGCGCCGCCGACGCGGCCGCTGCGGCTGACGTTCCCGCCGAGGAAGAAGCAGACCAGGCCGAAGCCGCTGCTGATCCCGCCGCCTGATTTATTGCTACGCTAAGACGATAAGGTTCGCTGACAATGGCCACCACCGCTGAAGGTTTCGACGCCCACCACGACGATCACGCACATCACGATGCGGATCACAAGCCGGGCTTCTTCGCCCGCTGGTTCATGTCGACCAACCACAAGG
>JAGREI010000406.1 GCA_020446625.1 Erythrobacter sp. | reverse complement strand
GCCGCGTTGCACCAGTCGGCGCCGATGGCGAAAGCCTTGGCCATCTGTGCGCCCGAGTGGATCTTGCCTGAGGCAGCGATCTTCACCTGGTCCTTCAGGCCCGTACCCACCAGCGCGTTGCGCACCCAGATCAGCCCTTCGCGCAGCGGCATCCCCACGCTGTTCGACAGCTCCAGCGGGGCCGCGCCGGTGCCGCCCTCGGCGCCGTCGACGGTGATGAAATCGGGGGTGATACCGGTTTCGAGCATGGCCTTGGCCAGGGCCAGCACCTCGTGCGGCTTGCCCACGCAGAGCTTGAACCCGGTGGGCTTGCCGCCCGACAGTTCGCGCAGTTGCGCCACCCAGTGCATCAGTTCGATGGGAGTCGAGAAAGTCGAGTGGGCAGCGGGCGAATTGCAGGTTTCGCCCACCTGCACGCCGCGCGCTTCGGCAATCTCCGGCGTCACCTTTTCGCCCGGAAGCACGCCGCCATGGCCGGGCTTGGCGCCTTGGCTCAGCTTGATCTCGATCATCCGCACCTGTTCGGAAGCGGCGTTTTCGGCAAAGCGATCGGGGCAGAAGCTGCCATCGTGCTGGCGGCAGCCGAAATAGCCGCTGCCCAGTTCCCAGATCAGGTCGCCGCCGTGGATCTTGTGATAGCGGCTGATGCTGCCTTCGCCGGTATCGTGGGCGAAATTGCCCATCTTTGCGCCGAGATTCAGCGCCTCGATAGCGCGCGCCGACAGCGAGCCGAAGCTCATGGCCGAAATGTTGAGCAGGGCGGAGGAATAGGGGCGCGAACAGTCCTTGCCGCCGATATCCAGCCGCCATTCCTCGGGTGCCTCTTCGCGCGGTGCGATCGAGTGGCTAAGCCATTCATATTCGTCCGAATAGACATCCAGCTCGGTGCCCATCGGATGCACGTCCAGCTCGCCCTTGGCGCGGGCGTAGACCAATGCGCGCTCCTGGTGGCTGAAAGGCCGCCCGTCGAGATCGTCCTCGATGACATAGGCCTGCGCGAAGGGGCGCAGGTCTTCCATCAGCCAGCGCACGCGCGAGATCAGCGGATAGTTGCGCCGCAGGGTGTGGCGCGACTGGGCAAAGTCCCACAGCGCAATGGCCAGCAGCAGCGCCAGCCCGGCCAGCAACCAGGGGTTGGGCAGCAGGGCAATCGCCAGCCCCAGCAGCGCGGCAATCGCGAGCGGGATGACGTAGCGGGGCGGGAGGACGTCGATCAAGCCAGGTGCTCAGCAAAGAACTGCGCCGTGCGCTCGTCTGCCAGCTGCGCGCCAGCTTCGTCGCGGCGCGCCCCCATCTCGGTGGCGAAGCCGTGGTCGAGGCCGGGATAGTCGCACAGGGTGACGCGCGGATGATCGTCGAGCCCCTGGTGCATGGCGGCCTGCACATCCGGGCCGACAAAGCCGTCGTTACCGGCAATGTGCAGCATGAGGGGACGGGCGATGGCGTGCTTCTCGTTCAGCAAGCCATCCACACCCACGGCGTAGTAACCCACGCTGGCATCGGCGTCGGTGCGCGCGGCGGTCATGTAGGCGAGGCGGCCGCCAAGGCAGTAGCCCACGGCCCCCACCTTGCCGCCACCCACCTGGTCGCGCGCCCAGTGGATGGTCGCCTCGATATCGCGAATGCCGGCCTGCTGGTCGAACTGGCCGAACAGGCCGAACGCCTGCTGCAATTCGGCCTCGATGTCTGGATCGAGTTCGATACCCGGCTCCAGCCGCCAGAACAGGTCGGGCGCCACGGCGAGGTAGCCCTGGGTGGCCAGCTTGTCGCATTTCTGGCGGATGCCGGGGTTCACCCCGAAGATTTCCTGGATCACCACGATCGCGGCACTCGCCTTGCCTTGCGGCCGCGCGACATAGGCGTTGAACGCACCGTTGCCGTGAAAGGTGGTAGTGCTTACTGTCTCACTCATATAAGACTCTCCTGCGCGTCGAACGGGTGTATCACGCAAACGCGCCTAACGAGAAAGGTGTCCGCAATGAAGGTCAATATCGAGATCGACTGTTCGCCCGAGGAAGCGCGGCGGTTCATGGGCCTGCCCGACGTGGAACAGGCAAACGCGGTCTATGTCGACACCATCGCCAAGGCCATGAAGGGTGTGACCAATACCGACCAGCTTGAGCAATATGCCAAGCAACTGGCACCGATGGGGCAGATGGGGCTGAAGATGTTCCAGAGCTTCGTGGAGGGCGCGGCCCGCAACGCGGCGGCGGCCAGCAGCAGTTCGAACCGGGACGACGACTAGGCAGACATAGACCAGATACTGGCCATGGACACGGTCTTCGCGTTGTCGAGCGGGCAACCGCCCGCGGGGATCGCTGTCATCCGCGTGACGGGGCCTGCGGTGCTGGAAGTGCTGCAAGCGGTGGTGGGCCGAATTCCGGCACCTCGATCTGCACAATTCGTTGTTTTCCGTAATGTTTCACGTGAAACACTGGATGACGGGCTGGTTCTCTACTTCCCTGGCCCCAGGTCCGTGACAGGCGAAGACCTGGCAGAGTTTCACTGTCATGGAGGCCGCGCGGTGGTTGCCGCGATGGAGGCGGCGCTGGCCCAGATTCCTGGGTGCCGCCGTGCCGAGCCGGGCGAATTCACCCGCCGCGCTTTCGCCAATGGCCGCATCGACCTGGCCGAGGCCGAGGGGCTGGCAGACCTGCTCTCTGCCGAAACCGAGCTTCAACGCCGCTCTGCCATGGCCATGGCGGGCGGGGCGCTGTCGCGGCAGGTGGAGCATTGGCGCGAGCGGTTGCTGCAACTGTCGGCACAGGTCGAGGCCGTGCTCGACTTCGATGACGAGGACGATGTCGGCGGTCTGCCCTCGACATTTGCCACGTCGCTGGCGCAGCTGCGCGATGAACTGGCTGATGCCCTGGCAGCGCCTCATGCCGAAATGCTGCGCGAGGGATTCCGCGTCGCGCTGGCCGGGCCGCCCAATGCGGGCAAGTCGACGCTGTTTAATGCCTTGGTGGAAAGCGAGGCCGCGATCACCGCCGAGATCGCCGGGACTACGCGCGACGTCCTCACCCGCTCGGTGGCGCTGGCGGGGATCCCGTTCACCTTCGTCGACATGGCTGGGTTGCGCGATACGGCGGGCGACGTGATCGAGGCGATCGGCATCGAACGCGCGCAAGGCGAAATCGCTGCGGCGGACCTTGTCCTGTGGCTGGGTGCGGAGTGCGAAGGGCCGAGCGACTGCTGGGAGATCGAGGCCCAGGTCGACCTGCCCGGTCACTCACCCAAGCAGGCACCGCGCCATCGCCTGTCAGCCGTGACGGGGGAGGGGATGGACGGGCTGCGCGCGGCGCTGATCGATGTGGCCCGCCATGCCATGCCCGCTCCGGGCCAGAACGCGCTCAATGCGCGCCAGCGCGGGTTGCTGGGCGAGGTGAGCATGGCCCTCTCGGGCGCCGAAAGTACCCGCGATCCCCTGTTGGTGGCCGAGCACTTGCGCCGCACGCGGCAGGCGTTCGATGCGCTGGTTGGCCGAACCTCCACCGAAGATGTGCTCGATACGCTGTTCGGGCGCTTCTGCATCGGGAAATAGCGACAAGTCTGGTCTGTTCCACGTGGAACAGATGCTCTATCGGCTGCGGCGATGAAGCACTTCGATGTCATTGTGGTGGGTGGCGGTCATGCCGGGGCCGAGGCGGCTGCGGCAGCGGCGCGCATGGGCGTGGCCACCGCGCTGGTGACTTTCGATGCCACCACGCTGGGCGCGATGAGCTGCAATCCGGCCATCGGTGGGCTGGGCAAGGGCCACCTGGTGCGCGAGGTCGATGCTTTCGACGGGCTGCTGGGGCGCGCGGCTGATGCGGGCGCGATCCACTACCGTATGCTCAACCGCTCCAAGGGCAGCGCGGTGCAAGGGCCGCGCGTGCAGGCCGATCGCAAGCGGTTCCGCGCGGCAGTGCAGGCCATGCTCAAGGCGCAGGCGAACCTCACCGTGGTAGAGGGGGAAGCTGCCGAACTGATCCTTTCGGGCGACCGCGTCGCGGGTGTTCGGCTGGCTGACGGCAGCGACATTGCAGCACGCGCCGTGGTGCTGTGCACCGGCACCTTCCTCGGCGGCACGCTGTTCCGGGGGGAGGAGCGATACGAGGGCGGGCGGATCGGGGAGAATTCGGCGCAAAAGCTCGCCGCGCAGCTGCGCGCTGCGGAGCTGCCAATGGCGCGGCTGAAGACCGGCACGCCGCCCCGGCTCGACGGGCGCACCATCGACTGGTCGCGACTGGCTAAACAGGCTTCAGATGCTGATCCTTGGACCATGTCACCGCTCACCAAGCACCGGGCCAATCCGCAGGTGTTCTGCGCCATCACCCGCACCAATGCGCGCAGCCACGCGATCATAGCCGACAACCTCCACCGCTCGCCGCTGTTCACCGGCGCGATCGACGCGCTGGGGCCGCGCTATTGCCCTTCGATAGAGGACAAGATCCACCGCTTTGCCGATCGCGACGGGCATCAGGTCTTCCTCGAACCCGAGGGGCTGGATACGCACCTGGTCTATCCCAACGGCATCAGCACCTCGCTGCCGGCAGACGTGCAGCTGGCCATGCTGCGCACCATGGAGGGGCTGGAGCAGGTGGCGATGGAAGTCCCCGGATACGCCGTGGAATACGATCACGTCGATCCGCGCGCGCTGGGGCCAGACCTGCAATTGCAGGCCATGCCCGGCCTCTATTGCGCGGGTCAGATCAACGGCACCACGGGGTACGAGGAAGCCGCGGCGCAGGGGCTGGTGGCGGGCCTGAACGCGGCCTGCGCGGTGCTGGGCAAGCCCGGCCCGGCGATCGACCGCGCCAACAGCTATATGGCAGTGATGATCGACGACCTTACCTTGCACGGCGTGAGCGAGCCTTACCGGATGCTCACCGCGCGTGCGGAGTACCGGCTGCGCCTGCGCGCCAACAATGCCAGCACGCGGCTGACTCCGCTGGCGCTCGATCTGGGATGCGTGGGGCAGGAGCGTGCCGCGTGGTTTGCCCGACGCGAGGAGCGGCGTTCCACGTGGAACACGGCGCTCGACAGCCAGGTGTCCTCGGTCGATCTCGATAACGCCGGGTTGCCGGTAAAGCGCGATGCCGGGCGCAAGGCGCTGCGCGAGTGGATGGCCATGCCCGACCTTGCCCTGGCCGATCTTGTCCCCTGGTTGCCGCAGAGTCTCGATCCGGAGTCTGCGCTGGCGGAGGAACTGGCCGAGGATGCCGCCTATGCGCCATATCTCACCCGGCAGGACGCCGAACTTCGTGACCTGCGCAGCAGCGAGGCCTTGGCCCTGGGGGATGACTTCCCCTTCGCGCAGGTTCCCGGCCTGTCGAACGAGATGGTCGAACGCCTTTCCGCCGCGCGTCCGCACAACCTGGCCGCAGCAGGGCGGGTGCGCGGGATCACGCCCGCCGCGCTTGCTGCGCTGCTGGTCCACGCCAGGCGCCGGAGCCGCGCTGCATGATCGCCAGCGAAGCCGAAGCCCGCATGTTCTGCGCCGCGCGCTGCGATGCGGCCGCCATGGCGCGGCTGGACGAGTTCATCCCCATGCTGGCGGAAGAGAATGCGCGGCAGAACCTGGTTTCCGCCGCCAGTCTCGACATGGTCTGGACCCGGCACATCGCGGACAGCCTGCAATTGCTCGATCATTGCCCGGCCAATCCCGGCCTGTGGCTCGATCTGGGCAGCGGCGCGGGCTTTCCCGGCCTGGCAATCGCGCTCGCCCGCCCGAATCAGCCCATGGCGCTGGTCGAATCGCGCAAGCGGCGAATCGAGTGGTTGCAGCGCGTTTGCGACCATTTCGGGCTGCACAAGTGTACCATTCTGGGCGCCCGGCTCGAAAATGTGGAAAGTCGCGAAGCAGGCGTAATCACCGCGCGTGCCTTCGCTCCGCTTGGTAAACTGCTCGACTTATCCGCGCGCTTTTCCACACGCTCTACCGCCTGGCTGTTGCCCAAGGGGCGTTCGGCGGCGATTGAATTGGCTGAGCAGCCGCAGAGGATTCGGGCGATGTTCCACGTGGAACAATCCGCCACCGATGCCGAAGCGGCCATTCTGATCGGCCAAGGGAAGGTAGCTGCACGATGATCGTGATCGCCATCGCCAACCAGAAG
>JAGREI010000405.1 GCA_020446625.1 Erythrobacter sp. | reverse complement strand
GCGGGTCCAGATCACCCAGCCATAGGCGGCCAAGATCATTGGCACGCCCAACGCCAGTTCGAGCCATTCGGGCAGGCGGATCGCCAGTTGGCCCACCAGCACCGCCGCAGCCGTTGCCCAGACCAGTGCCAGCCGCAGGTTGCCCACCGACGCCTTGAGCAGCTTCTTCAGCAGGTGCGCCTTCGCCACGCTCGACACCAGCAGCGCCAGCATCAGCGCCAGGGCTGCGCCTGCCGCCTGGTAGCCTTCGTCCAGCCCCAGCTGCTTGGCCCCCAGCACCGCGCCGATCGTCAGCAGCGCCTGCAAGGCGATCACCGCCAGCGAGATGCCCAGGTTGCGCTTCTTGGCGAGGTAGACCAGCACCGCTTCGGACACGACTGCCATCGAGGCCACTACTTCGGCCGCCAGCAGGATCGCCATGGCCCCGGTGCCGAACACGTATTGCGGCCCGATCAGCCCCATCAGCGCCTTGCCCGGAATGCCCAGCATCAGCGCGATGCCCAGTTGCACCGCGATGATCCAGAACCCCACCTGCCGCACCGCCTTGGCGATGGCGGCATAGTCCTTCGCCTTCAGGTTCTTGGTGATGACGGGGCCAAGGATCGGCTCGAAGCTGGTTTTCAGTTTCTGCGGCAAGCTGGCGATCTGCTGGGCCATGTAATAGAAGGCGACGGCGGCGGGGCTGGCGAACAGGCCGAGGATGAAGATATCCACCCGCCGCGTGCTCCATTCCACCGCATCGGCCCCCACCAGCGGCAAGGCGCGGCTGGTCATTCCCAGCATGGCGCGCGGGCGCGGGCGCCAGTGCTGCGGCAGGCCATAGCTGCGCAGGAAGGGCCAGGCCGCCGTCAGCATGGCGGCATAGATCGACACGATATAGGCCAGCGCCAGCCCTGCCTCGCGCGTTTGCGGGACAAGGTAGAACACGCCCAGCATGATCGAGATGGTCCACGGCTCCACCACCGCCCGCGCGCGCACCGTGGTGGCGACATCGTACTTGTAGGCTTGCGCCGCCAGCAGGATTTCGGTGAGCGCAAAGGCCGGGATCGCGGTGACCAGCAGCAGGTCGAGCGGGCTGTTCATGCCATTGGGGAACATGGCGGCGGGGAAGAGGTAGAGCAGCCCGCCCGCCACCAGCGAGAGGATGAAGGCCGCCAGCAGCCCGTCGAACACCAGGTTGACCTTCGGCCCTTCGCCCTCGGTCAGTCTGTGTGCCAGCCCGCGCTTCTCGCCCAGCGAGCACATCAGCGCCACCAGCTCGATCAGGATCAGGGCCGAGGCATAGCGGCCCACCGCGTCCAGCCCGTAGAGCCGCCCGGCGATGAACAGGAACGGCAGCCGCGCCACCAGCCGCAGCACGAAGCCGAACACGTTGGTGCGCCCGCCCTTGGCGAGCGCGGCGATATCCTCGTCGTGTTCGGCTTCGGCGGTCAAACGCGGTGGCCCTCGGCTTTCAGGGGCCGGGCGAGAAGGCCCTGCACCACGTCCCTGGCCGCCGCCCCGCCGATCAGCGCGTTGACGGCCTCGGTGATCGGCATGGACACCTGGTGCTGCGCCGCCAGCCGCGCCAGCACCGGCGCGGTATGCGCGCCTTCGGCCACGGT
>JAGREI010000052.1 GCA_020446625.1 Erythrobacter sp. | reverse complement strand
TGCACGCTATCTGCGCGCGCATCCTCAATCCGCGCACCAGCGGGCCGCAGGGCTACCGCCCCTTCCCCGGCACCTGGGGCCTGCGCGGCCTGCCGATCGAATTCGACACGGCCGAAGCGCGGGTTCCGGCGTAACTAGCTGTCGATGAAGTAGAAGATCAGCCAGGCAAGGCCGACGAAGGCCACACACAGCGGCCAGGACCAGTAGAACTGGATGCCTTCGAAATTGGCGCGGTGAATCATCGCCCAGGCACCCTTCGCGCCTTGCGAACCGATCAATGTCGATACGATCCAGGTTAGCAAGAGGCCCGGAATCAGACCCTTGATGAACGACATGCGCTTACCCCCAAGCTAATGCGCGGCCACAGACTGAATGCGTCAACTGCCTTCAAGGTTACCAAGAATGAATGAAGCATTGGTTTCCACGACGTTACGACGGTCCGGGCGGACGAACTGTTCGAAGCCTTCCTGCATCTCCGGCATGACAACAACGGGTCCGTTCGCGAGATTTTCCAGCGTCACCCGCGCGACCGCTTCGGGGCCGACGGCGGTCCCTTCCGGGTACACGATCCCGAGCCGTTCCATTGCCGGCGTATCGGTCTGGCCGACAACGACGTGGAGCACATCGACGCCGTGGTGGCGCATTTCCCACCACAGGCCTTCGGAATAGATTTGCGAAAATGCTTTCGCACCGGCGTAAGGCACGACACCGGGACTGCCCGCGACACCGGCGAGCGAGCCCATCAGCACGATCCCGCCAGACCCGCGCTCCGCCATCTTCCGCGCAAAATGATGCGCGAGCACTGCCTGACCCTCGACGTTCAGGCGAATGATGCGGACAATGTCTTCGGGCTGCCAGTCGATCGTCGGCCCGAAAGTATGCGAGGCGCCTGCGTTATAGATCAGCAGTCCGACATCGATTTCGCCGGTCGCGTCCCTCACCCGGTCGAGCATGTCGGGCGCAGTGAGATCCAGTCCCAATGTGCGAACCTCGACGCCCGTAGCGGCGCGCAATTCCCGTGCCGCGTTCTCAAGCGGTTCGGGCTTTCGCGCGATCAGGACGAGGTTGATGCCCGCTTCGGCGAGATGCCGGGCAAGACAGGGACCGATGCCTTCCGATCCTCCGGCGATCACGGCCCACGGACCATACTTCGCGGCATCGACCTGCATCGGCTTGCCCTTTCAGTTTGTTCTCCCCGCCCCGGGCGGCCGGTCCCGGCCATTTGCCGGGTACCGGATTGCGCGCGATCAGAAGTTGAAGATCGCCTCGGCGCCAACGATCCGCGGGTCGCCCCAGATCAGGATGTTGCCGTAAGTCGCCGTCGAACCGCCGAAGGTCGTGTACCCTTCGTTGAACAGGTTCTTGGCATAGACCGCCAGTTCGATCTTGTCGTCCGCCGACTTCACGCCCAGCCGGGCGTTGACCAGCACATAGCTCGGCCCGACGGCATCGGGCAGGAAGCCCGGAAGGCCGGACTGCTGCCACAGCACATCGTCGGTGTAGGAGACCACCGCGTTGCCGACAATGCGCCAGTCGTCACTGACCGGCGCATCGAGATTGGCATTGGCCGAAAGCTGCCATTCCGGCGAGTTGATCATCCGCGTGCCGGAAAGATCGAAATCCTCAAGCACAGGGTTGTTGAGGACCTGGAACGTCTTGTACTTGGCGTTCAGGTAACCCGCGTTTACGCCAATGGTCAGAGGATCGGCGACCTTCGCGGTGATGCTGGCTTCGGCGCCGTATGTGCGAGCCGAACCGGCATTGACCACCGAAATCGAGGCCAGCGCCTGATATTCGATCCGTGCGTGGGCACCGACCTGCACATCCTTGTAATCGTTGTAGAAGATAGCCGCCGTCACGTTCACGCGGTTGTCCATCAGCGGAGCGCGGAAGCCAACTTCGAAGGTGTCGATGGTTTCGCCCTTGAAGATGCCGCCCTGGGTGAACGGATCGGGGAAGATCGTGACCGGCGTCACCGGAACGATGCCGCCCGCCTTGAAGCCGCGCGCCCAGCGGGCATAGACGTTGCCGCCGCCGGCCAGATTGTACTTGAGCGTGGCGGAGGGAAGGAACTTCTTCTCCTTCAGCGTGAACGGATCGTCGGTTCCCGTCAGCGGGTTGATCGAGTGAGCGTCGTTGGTTTCGTGGATGTACCGGCCCGAAACCATGAGGTTGAGCTGCTCGGTCAGATCGTAGGAAAGCTGCGCGTATGCCGACCAGTTCTTCGTGACGTAACCGCCCGATCCTGCAGGCGCGTTCAGCACCAATGGCGGGATCAGGTTGGAGAACAGGCCGCCCGAGAGCTTCGAGCGCATGTACGATGCACCGACGATGTACTGAAGCGGGCCGTCGTTGGCCGAAACCGCACGCAGTTCCTGATAGAACGTGCTCTTGTTGAGCGGCACGTAGGCCTGAATCATCGAGAACGGCGTGAAGCCCAGCTCGGTCAGGAAGCGGCTCTTGTTCTCGCGATACGACGTGATCGAGGTGATATCGACCGCATCGAGCGACAGCACCGCCGTGGCCGAAGCGCCGTAGTCTTCAAGTTTGACGAAGCCGTCGGCGCGCTGCGCGGTGGCAAAATCCTCCGTCACCGGCACGATGAAGTTGGCCAGCGATTCCACGCTGGTGCTGGCACCCGCAAAACTGTTCATGAAGCCGGACAGCACCGCGACCGGGTAGCCCGGAATGGTGTTGTAGGCACCGTTGCCGTTGTCGTCGTCCTTTTCGCTCCAGTCACCGGCGATGGTGATCTTGAACGTATCGCTGGGCTTGAACAGGACCTTGCCCGAAACCGCCCAGAAGTCCTCGCGGTTATAACCCTTGCGCGAGATCAGGTACGAATTGAAGAAGTCCGCCGTCTGCTGCGGGGTACCAAGGAACGACGCGGTGCCGGGCCCGGCGACGTTGTTCACCGGGAAATTGGACGCCGTGTAGGGATTGGCGTCGCGCGTGATGTTCTTGATGTACGGATCGTGCTTGCTGCGCTGCACGGCCACCGACATCGCCGCCTTCTCGCCGAGCGGGAGGTTGATGTAACCGCCGAGCTGCAGCGTCGCCTTTTCGCCGTACGACAGGCGGAACTTGGCATGGACCGCTTCCGGATCGGGCTGGCGGGTGATGATGTTGACCGCGCCGCCGGTGGCGTTGCGACCGTAGAGGATGCCCTGCGGACCCTTCAGCACCTCGACACGCGCCAGGTCGTAGAAGGCCGTGCCGAAGGCGCCCGAGGGGCGGCCCAGCACCACGCCGTCGAACGAGGGCGAGATCGCCGCGTCGTAGTAGGAGTTGTTGGTGACGTTGCCCACGCCGCGCAGGAAGATCGAGGTGGCCTGGCCGCCGCCGTTGACGATCTGGATCGCCGGAACCGCATGGCCAAGGTCGTCAGCGGTCTGCACGCCCTGGGCCACCAGGTCATCGGCCGTCACGGCATCGATGGCGATCGCGGCGTCCTGAAGGGTTTCTTCCTGGCGACGCGCGGTGACGGTGATGGTGCCGATGCCGCCGGTGTTCTCGGCGCCATCCTCGGTGTTTTCCTGCGCGAAGGCAGGCGTGGCGCAAGCGAGCACCGAACCGATTGCCAGCGCGCTGGTAGTGCGAATGAAACTGTTTGTGGACATGCATTCCTCCCAATGTTGGTGGCCCACTAGGTCGGGAAGACATACAGGTCATACGAACTTTGTAGATATGTACCTATCGGCCAGACGAAATGCTCGAACACGGCGGGGCCGATCCTGGCAATTTTCCAACAGGACTTCAGCCACCCTCCCTGCCGGGTGACGCCGGGTGACACCGGGTGGCGGAAAGTGATGAAATTGATTGGCGCCGTCACTGTGGCGAAGATACCACATTTAAATCACTGGAATTAAATTATTTAATTTATCGATCTTGTCAATAGGTGCCCATCGAAACTGCCACTTTTACAGCGCTCGCCATGCCGTGGTGTTTGTCCGGCAGGATTTCGTGGCGACTATCGGATGCCGGTGTCGCAGAGAAGATCCACCAAGGGAGGACACCAGATGCACTACATTTCGATCAGGGCCGGACTGTTATGTACGGCCATTCTCGGCAGCGCGATGATCGCTGCGCCGGCCTGCGCGCAGGACAATGCGGGGGCCGAAAACGACCATTCCGGCAGCACCATTTTCGTGACCGCGCGCAAGCGCGAGGAAGACCTGATCGACGTGCCGCTGCCGGTAACGGTGGCCACTGCCGAACAGCTCGAACGTGACCAGGTCTATAGCCTCAACGACCTCCAGCGCATCACCCCGGCACTCGAAATCAGCCAGACCTCGGGCGGCGAATCGAACGGTGGCGGCCGCCTGCGCGGCATCGGTACCGGCGTGTTCAACCCCTCGGTCGCTTCCTCGGTGGCGCTGGTGGTCGACCAGGTGCCGGTGGGCAACCTCTCCTTCCCGCAGCTGTTCGACCTGGGCCAGGTCGAAGTGCTGCGCGGCCCGCAAGGTACCCTGTTCGGCCAGGGCGCATCGGGCGGCGTGCTCAACGTCACCACCCGCGCCCCCCAGCTGGGCGAAGTCGGCATGAACGCCAGCGTGGACTTCGCCGACAAGGGTACAGCCGGGTCTGAAGTGGGTGAACTGGTGTTCAACGCCGGTATCAGCGTCCCGCTGGGCGACAATGCCGCGCTGCGCGTGGCCACCCGCTATCGCGACGAGCGCGGGCTCCAGCGGTCGGTCACCACCGGCCGCAACAACTCGATCGAGGACTGGGGCGTGCGCGGACGCCTGCTGTTCGAACCGGACGATATCCTCAGCGTCACGCTGAACGCCGAATACGCGCAGAACACTTCGGACGGGCAGACCTTCTTTGCCATCGCCATTGCGCCCAATGCCACCACGCCGTTCGGCCCTCCGGGCGCCACCATCGGGCAGATTTCCAGCGGTGCCTATCTCGACCCCGCCGGCTGCGCCATGCCGGTGATCGACGAGCGCGCCGAATGGTACTGCGAATTCGATCCCAGCTCGCTGGAAACGCGGGTGCAGGCCTATTCGGCGGTGGCCGACGTCGAGCTGAGCGACAGCCTGAGCCTGACCTCTGTCACCGGCTTCCGCGATCGGCGGTTCGACCAGTACCACCGCGATTTCTCGCGCATCCTGCCCGCGCCCGCGGCGCAGCAGAACCGGCAGCGTGAAAGCGCCCAGGGCTTCAGCCAGGAACTGCGGCTGAACTACGTCGGCCAGGCCGTCGATCTGGTCGGTGGCGTGTTCTACAACACCTTCGAGTTCGATCGCGACCCGATCGGCACGCCGCTCACCTACGGTTCCAACCTGCCTGGTGAACGCATCGGCTTCAGCGTCTGCAACCCCGGCGGCACCTTCTGCCCGGTCGGCACTTCATTCCCCGACGAAGCGACCCGCAACCACACCTTTGCCGTCTTCGCTGATGCGACATTGCAGGTGAGCGACACGGTGAACCTGTTCGGCGGCCTGCGGTATGACGACTATCGCAATTCGACCACGGTGAAGAACCTGCCGGCGATCCCCGGCAATGCCGGTGGCCCGAACAGCGTCGCGAGCACATATGTCACCACCGACAACAACGTGTCCGGCCGGATCGGCGTGAGCTACCAGCCCAATCCCGACACCAACATCTTCGCCTCCTACTCGCGCGGGTACAAGCCGCCTGCGGTTGGCACCAACCCGGCGGGGCAGCTGTTCCAGCTCGACCCGGAGAAGTCGAACGCCTTCGAGCTGGGCGCACGCTTCAACGTGGGCGACGTGCAGGTTTCGGGCAACGTGTTCTACACCGAGCTGCTGAACTTCCAGAGCCAGACCAGCGTGTTCGTGGGGACGGCGCTGATTTCGCAGCCGCTCAACATCGACCGGATCAACAGCTACGGCTTCGAGATGGGCGCACAAGGCGAGCTGTTCCCCGGCTTCACCGTGAACGCCGGCTACCAGTTCAACCATATTACCTTCCCCACCGGCTATGTGGGTGACGATGGCGGCAACCTGGGCGGCACGCAGTTCCTCAATGCACCGCGCCACAAGTTTACCCTGTCGGCTGACTATGCGGTGCCGGTGTCGAGCGGGCTGGAGTTCTTCGTGAACGCCAACGTGGTCTACAAGACCAGCACCCTGCTCGCCGCGCGGGCCGATCCGCGCTACCGCTATCCCAGCCACGAACTGATCAACGGCGGCCTGGGCCTGCGCGATCCGGACGGCATGTGGACCGCCTCCATCTTTGCCCGCAACCTGACCGAGGAACGCGAACCCACCGCCTACCTCGCCAGCACCTTTGCCGGGCAGCCGGATGGCGGCATCCGTGCCTGGCCGGTGGCAGGCCTGACCGCCCGCGTGGTGGGCATTAGGGTCGGCTTCCAGTTCTGACCGGCCAGTTCCGGAAAGTACGGCCAGACGCAGGGGCCAGAAGCAGGGGCCGGGGAAGCGCAAGCCGCCTCCCCGGCCCTTCGCCGTTCCGGCCGCGATCTTCGCGTGGCATTGATGGCCACCCATCCATTTTTCGGATTTGTGTCTCGCGACGCAATCACTAGGCAGGCGCCATGACACACGATCCCATCACCAGCATTTCCAGCGCGCTGATCGTCGGCGGCGGTATCGGCGGCATGGCGGCGGCCATCAGCCTGGCGCAACGCGGCGTCGCGGTCGAACTGATCGACCTCGATCCCGACTGGCGCGTCTACGGCGCGGGCATCACCATCACCGGCGTCACCTTGCGCGCCTATCGCCATCTCGACATGTGGCAGGACATTGCCGATCACGGCGCCATCACCAATGGCTCCAGCGTGTTCCTGTTCTCGGGCCAGCACCTGCGCGACCTCGACGAACCGGCGGTGGATGGCGAGGCTCCGGCGACCGGCGGGATCATGCGCCCGGTGCTGCACCACCTGATGCAGGAACGCGTGCGCGCGGCAGGCGTGCCGGTGCGGCTGGGGCTGACCGTGGATGCCCTCACCAACAATGGCGACGGGGTGGACGTTACCTTCTCCGACGGCAGCACGGGCCGCTATGACCTGGTGATCGGTTCGGACAGCGTGCATTCGGGCGTGCGCAAGCTTGCCTTCCCGCACATGAGCGAGCCCGAGCGTACCGGCCAAGGCTGCTGGCGCATCTCCATCGAAAAGCCGCCGATGCTGGAAAAGGGCGAAATGTACTTCGGCCACAAGTACACCGTGGGCATCACCCGCTGCGGCGAGGACATGGTCTACCTGTGGATGCTCACCCCGCACCAGCGGCGCGAGAAGCACCTCGACGAGGAAGAGCTGTACGACGAGATGAAGGCCAACCTCGAAGGGTTCGGCAATTCCGCCGGGTGGATCCGCGACAACATGACGCGCGACCACTGGATCAACTACCGCCCGCTGGCCGCCAAGCTGCAACCGGGGCCGTGGTCGAACGGACGGATCGTGCTGCTGGGCGATGCCGTCCACGCCACCACCCCGCACCTCGCCTCGGGCGCGGGCATGGCGGTGGAAAGCGCGATCGTGCTGGCCGAGGAACTGGCCATTGCGGATGACGCGCTGGCGGCGCTCAAGGCTTACGAGGACCGCCGGTTCGAACGCTGCCGCGACATCGTGGAAAGCTCGATCAACATCGGTGCCACGCAGCTGGCAGGCGGCGGTCCGGAACAGATCGGCGGGCTGATCGGCGGCGCGCTGCACCGTCTCGCCGCGCCGTTCTAGAGCCTGGCAGTTAACCGCCCACCAGCCGCTGGATCATCCAGAAGCTGGCAAGGCAGCCCACCAGGTATCCGCCGATACGCTGCACCGGCAGCGTGCCGGAAAGCCGCCTGCCTGCTCGGTGCAGCAGCCACAGCGCGCCCATCACCAGCGCGGCGAACACCACCTGGCCGATCTCGATCCCCAGGTTGAAGGCCAGCAGGGCGGACAGCAGGCCATCCTCGGGCAAGCCGATCTGGCGCAGCACGGCGGCAAATCCGAAGCCGTGCAGCAGGCCGAACGAACTCGCCACCACGATCGGCTTGCGCCAGGTCAGCGTGTCGCGCGGGCCTTTGACGATCTCCACCGCCAGGAACACGATGCTGAGCGCGATCACAGCCTCCACCGCCGACACCGGCACGCGCACCAGGTCGAGCGCGGAGAGCGCCAGGGTGATCGAATGGGCAATGGTGAAGCCGGTTATCGTCGCCAGGATCCGGCGCGGAGTACGGGCGATGAAGATCAGCCCGGCGACGAACAGCAGGTGATCCACGCCGATCCAGATGTGCTCGATACCCAGCACCAGGAAATCGAGGAAGCTGCTGCCCTGCGTCTCCTCCTCTTCGGCCAGGGTGAAGCCGGTGTCCTGGGGTTGTAGCAGCACGGTGCGCGGATCGCCGCCCGTGCCGTCGAAATAGCGCACGATGGTGGCCAGCCCCGGATTGGCGAGCGGATAGGTGATCGTCACCGCCTGATCGGTGATCCCCTGCGGACAGGTCCATTGCTCCTCGCGCCAGTGGCCCAGCGGATCGGACCACAAGCGCGCGCGCTCATCCGCAGTGCAGCCGGGCGCGGCGAGCGCGGGCAGGTGGCGCGCCTCGACATTGGACGGCACTTTCCAGGTGACCCGGAAACGATCGGGCGCCTGCTGCTCTATCGTAACCGCCAGCGGCCGGTTGTCGTCCGCCAGCGCGGGCGCGGGCAGCATGGCCAGCATGGCCAGCGCCAGCACGAGCACGCGCCGCAGCAGCAGGCTCACAGGCCATCGTCCAGTGCGATCTGATAGCGTTGCATCAGCGCGTCCATCGCCGCCTGCGCCGCCCTGCCGCGGCGATCGGCCAGCGCATCCTCCCGCGCCTGGTCTGCGACTTGGGCAAAGTCGGGCGTGGCACCGGCGGTGACCCGCAAGGGCAGGATCAGATGCCAGCCGTGGTCGGACTGCACCGGCCCCTGCCACTCGCCCGCGTGTTTGGCGAAGACCGCGTCGGCAAACCCGGCACCGAAGTGGCTGGCCACCAGGTCATGCCCGGCGTCGGCATAGTTGAGCTGGTAGAGGAAGCGGTTGCCGTAATCGCCCGCCTCGGCAGCGGAAACGTGCCGCGCGCGCAGCTGTGCCAGCACCCCTTCGGCCTGGGCGCGGGTGGCGGGTGCGCGCAGGAACACGTGCGAGAAGCTGATGCTGGGCGGCAGGGCGTACTGGTCCTGGTGGGCATCGAACCAGGCGCGCACGTCGGCGTCGCTCACCTGCATGTTACCGGCGGCCTCGTCGGTCAGGATCTGGCGCATCTGCTGCACCATGCGCTGGCGCACCAGCGGATCGGCTTCGGCCAGGTTGAGCGCGCGCGCCTCGCGATAGAGCGCCTCCTGCAAGGCGGTGTCGCGGATCAGCGCCTCGCGATCGTCGGCCGACATCGAATCGAGCAGCGCGTTGAAGGTGTCCGCATCGTAGACCTGCGCGCGGCCCTGCATGAACACCAGCAGGTCCTCACGCCCGATGTGGATCGTGCGGCCGCTGTCGTCACGCGGTTCCCACCAGCTGGCCAGCACGAACATGGCCAGCCCCGCCAGCAGGAAATGCAGCAGCGGCTCGCGCAGCCAGCGGCGCAGGATCACGGGCGATACCAGACCGGGCTGGACCAGGCGCGTTCGCGGATGGTGGTGGGCAGGTCCAGCGTGGTGGGGTCGATCCCCAGCGCCAGGGCATCGAACACGTGCTGGCGCGGAGTGGGGATCTGCAACACCCGCACATAGTAGAAAGCGCGCTGCGCAGGGTCAAATTCGGGATCGGTCCACAAGGTGCTCAGCTCGGCGGCACCGATGCTGTTGGTATAGCGCGCGGTGTGGAGGTCCACGGTATTGCCCACGTCGGGCAGAGTGCCATCGGCGCGCAGGCGGCGCTGGCCCGACCAGGCGACGTTGAACACCCGCTCGTGTGCCTGGCCCTGGGCGTCGACCCAGCCCTTCACCACCTGCACCCGGTCGAGGTTGGCCTCGCCCGGATCGCGCGCCGCCACGATCGCCAGCTGCGGCGCCTGCCCGCGCGGCAGGGCCAGCAAGGTGCCACCCATCGGCACGCCCTTGCGATAGCCGATCTGGCCGAAATGCGGGGAATCGAGGTCCGCCGCGGTAAAGCCGGTGCCCGCGAACAGGCGCACCCGGATGCGCGGGCCGGACGTGGCGTAGACCTCGCGGCGACGGAAGGCGTCGAAGATCGCCTGGCGGTCGTTGTGATCCGCCCAGACCCCGGTCAGCCCGCCTGCGGACATTTCGGCATTGGGGAAGATCGACGGCAGCCGGCCCGGCCCCAGCCGTTCGCGCGGCAGGAAATCCTCGGCCATCTTGCCGTAGAAGGCATCTTCGCGCTGCGATGACAGGCCGGTGTGCGTATCGCTCGCCCCGCCCAGCCCCAGCTGGAACGGGTTGACGCCGATGCGCTGTTCCTCACGCAGGCCGTTGAGCAGGGCGCTGCGCAGGTAGGAACCTTCGCTGACGGGGGTGGCCTGCCCCGACAACAGCATGTTGCGCAGCTCGAACCCGGCGAACTCGTCCTGCGGCGAAAGCTGCGGGTGGGTCTCCGACGTCCCCTTGTACTGCGTCACCTCGGCCACCGGCTCCCAGCGGGATCGGGTGCGGGCATAGTCGGCGGTGAACGGCTGGCCGTCGCTGTCCTGCATCGCGAACATGCGCCCGTCCGACAGGTTGGAATTGTGCGGCATGGCCAGGAAATCCGCGCCGGTGCGCGCGCGGGTCTGTTCGAAGAACTGCCACAGGTCTTCCGGGCGATCGGACAGGTAATAGCTGTAGGGCAGGAACTGGCGCGCCACGTCGCCATCGACATTGGTCATCACCACGCGGTGCATGTTGCGCATGTTGGGGGTGGAACTCCACTCCCAGCCGATCATGGCGGTGAAGGTGCCGGGAACATTGTTGCGCTCGGCCGCGTCGATCTGCGCGTTCCATGCCTGCTGGCGAATGGCATCGGTGGTGACTTCACCGAAGTAGGCGGGCCGCTCTGCTTCGGGCACGGTCATGCCCATGATCGCCCGGCTCATCGCCTGCGCGCCGCTGCTTTCCATCAACGCGTGCCACTGTTGCCCCAGCGACGTAGCCATCACCGCCGGATCGCCGCGCTCGATCAGCACGTTCATCTCCAGGTTCTCGGCATGGTCGGCCACCACCATGAAATCGAGCGGCTGGTCGATCTGCACGCGCTGGCCGGTCTTGGGGAAGACCACCGGCATCCCGCGCGCGAAGCGATAGGCGGTGTCGATATCGGCGCTGGCGAGGCCCGAGGCGAAGGCATCGACCGAGTTGCGGGTGTGGACGTGGGTATCGCCCCACAGCAGCTCGCGATCCCCGTCGGCAGGCAGGTCAGCCGGAGCAGCATTGGCCAGCCGCGCATCCTGCGCCGGGGCCGGGGCGGCATCCAGCTGGTTGCAGGCCGCCAGGGGGACGACGGCAGCCAGCGCCAGCAGGCGGCGGCGATCGGTCACGGGGTGTAGAAGACCGGCGAGGTCCAGGCGCGTTCCTGTAGCCATGGTGACGTTCCCTCCTGCAACGGGACACCCGTATCGCGGGCGAGATAGGTTGCCCAGCGCGGCGTGGGGATTTCCAGCACGCGGGCATAGTAGAGCGCGCGCTGCGACGGGTCGAAATCGGGATCGGTCCAGCTGCCGAACAGCTCGGGCGCGCCGATGGTGTTGGTATAGCTGGCGCGGGCGACGTCGACGGTATTGCCCACCGGTTGCAGGCGGCCGTTCACCACCTGGCGGCCGGGCGACCAGACCACGTCATAGATGCGTTCGAACGACTGGCCATTGGCGCGCCACAGCTTGACGATCTGGATCCGGTCGAGATTGCCCGACAGCGGATCGCGTGCGGCCTGCACCAGCAGCGTGGGCGCACGTGCGCCAGCGGGCGGCGCGGCCAGGTTGCCGCCCATCGGCACGCCCCAGCGATAGGCTTGCGAAGCCCAGTTGGCACTGTCGGCAAAGCCTGCCGTCGACCCCCAGCCGGCGAACAGCCGCACGCGGATTCGCGGGCCGGAGGTGGCGAAGGTTTCGCGCCGGCGCATGGCATCGAACAGCGCGGTGCGGGTGTTCGCTTCCGCCCACACTCCCGTCAGACCCGAAGCACTCAGCGCGGCATTGGGAGCGCCCAGGACCGGGGAATTCTCCTGCAACACCCCGCGCGGATCGGCATGGTCGTCGCCCATGCCCAGCCCGCCGGGGAAATTGTCCTCCTCGCTCGCGGACGCGCCCGAATGGAAATCGCTGGCGCCGACCAGCCCGTATTCGAACGGGTTGACGCCCAGCCGTTCGGCAATTTCCATCCCGCGTTGCAGGCCATAGCGGACATAGCTGCCGCGCACCTGGGCCTCGGTAGTGGGGGCGGTCGCTCCCGAACCATGCCCGGCAGGCAGAAGTTCGAACCCGGCGAATTCGTCGTCGGGCGAAAATGCGGGCAGCGCCTCGCTGGTGCCCTTGTTCTGGGTGATCTCCACCAGCGGCTCGTTGCGCAGGCGATTGGCGGCATAGGCCCGCGTCATCGGGTTGCCGTAGAAATCGTCGTACTGGAAGGCCATCCCGTTGGAAAGGTTGGAATTGTGCGGGATCATCAGCGAATCGATGCCGCGCTGGCGATTGGCTTCGGCATAGGCCCACAGCGCCTCGGGATGCATCGAATCGGTCGCGCTGAAGGGCATGGCGGGATAGTCCGGCCCGCGGAAGATCACGTTGCGATGGAGGTGCGCCGCACCGCCCGATTGCGGCGTGGGCGAATATTCGAAAGCCACGAAGGTGGTGAAGTGGCCGGGCCGGTTGAAGCGTTCGGCGGCAGCGATGATATCCTGCCATGCGCCATGCACCAGCGCCGGGTTGGACAGGCCGGGCGTGTCCAGTCCCCGCAGGCCGGCAACCGCCCGGCTCATCAGCTGGAACATCGTCGGGCCGGGGCTGCGGTCTGCCAGCAGTTCGGCCCAGCCATCGCCGGGCAGATCCAGCTCGCCGCGCATCGCCAGGCGCACGTTGCCAAGGTATTCGGCGTGATCGGTTACCGCGAGGAAATCGAGCGGCGCATGGCGCTGGATCGTCTGCCCCAGATAGCTGATCGGCTCGCCCATGGCATAGCGATAGGCATCCTCGGGCAGCGTCTCGGTGCGCGATGCGGCGGCGTCGAGCGAATAGCTGGTGTGCAGGTGCAGGTCGCCAAAGAAGGCCTGGCGGTCACCCGGATCGGCAGACACGTCCGCCGGTGCGGGTGATTGCACCGCTGCCGCCGCGACGGGTGCGATGCGGCCTTGTGTGCAGCCCGCCAGCATGACCGCCATGGCCGCCGTGCCGGCGAGTGCGAGAGGGGCAAGGTTCCTGGTCATGCCAGATGGCAAAACCAGCGCGGCCACCCAGGGAAGCAAGGTGACCGCGCTGGAGCTCGCGATCAGAACTCGCGGCGAACCGTCACCGACCATTCACGCGGACGACCCACCGCCGCGGTGATGAAGCCCGCGCCCGCACCGGTGAGGTCGAACTTGTTCGGCTGGTAGTAGTGGTCGAACAGGTTGGTTACCGCCAGCGCGATGCTGAGGTTCTCGTCCGCATTGCGCCAGGTCAAGCGAGCATTGGCCAGCGTGTAGGATTCGATCGTGCCATACAGCGCACTGGCCGAACCTGCCGTGGGAACGGTGGCCGACGAAGTCAGCTCGCCTTGGTAAGTCAAGTCGATGCGCGGGGTGAGCGAACCGGAATTGCCCAGGTCGGCCAGGTACTGCGCGCCGATCGACCACTGCCAGTTGCCGACGCCGCGCGGCGGGGCGGACAGCAGGTCGACGAAGGCCGGATCGGACGAACAGGGCGCCGTCGGATCGGCGGTGCGGCTGACCACGGTCGGCACCACGCAGTCCCACTGGAAATCGAGGTAGGACAGCGAGGCATTGATATCCAGGCCGTCGACCGGCTGGGCAGTCAGTTCCGCCTCGATCCCCAGCACGGTGGCGTCACCGGCGTTCTGCGGCAGGGCGCAGGGGCCGGGGCCGCCGAACTGCGGGCAGGCCAGCAGGGTCAACTGGGCATTGGTGAAGTCGTTCCAGAAGCCCGCCACGTTCAGGCGCAGGCGGTTGTCGAACAGGTCGGTCTTCACGCCCAGTTCGTAAGCGGTCAGCTCCTCCGGCCCGAACGGCTGTACCTGGGCAGCGTTGAACGGACGCGGCGAGATGCCGCCGCCCTTGAAGCCGGTCGAGATGGTGGCATAGGCCAGCACCGCATCGCTGAAGCGATAGTCCAGCGACACGCGGTAATCGAAGCGATCGCCCGAATAGGTGCCGAGGAACCCGGTCAGCGCGGTGACGACCTCGGTGGTGTTGCCATCGTTGTCGAAATCGCCGGTGTCCGCGCCGTTATAGCCGTAGCCGTAGAAGGCGCCGACGGGATCGACGAAGCGGTTGATGGTGGTGTTATCGAGGTTGTAGCGCCCGAACAGCGTGTTCTTGCTTTCGTCGGTATAGCGACCGCCCAGCGTCAGCGTCAGGTCATCTGTCACATCGAAGATCGCGGTGGCGAAGACTGCCCGGCTGTTGGTTTCGACGGGGTTCGACCCGCGGAACTGCAAGGGATAGAGCGGGTTCGCACCGGCGGCGACATAACGGATGTCCTGCAAGGTGTTGTAGACGGTGTTTTCTTCCGAATAATAGCCGCCGACGGTGAAGGTCGCCCAGTCGGCCAGGTCGACGTTGAGCCGCAGTTCCTGACTGAAGAAGTCGCTGTTGATATCGTTGACGCCAAAGTTCGCCCGGATCGGGGACAGCTCCGCATCGTTGACGAAGTAGTTGCTGAATTCGCGATAGGCGGTGATCGAGGTCAGCTGGAGCTGGTCGCTCAGGTCGATCTCGACATGGCCCGAAACGCCCCAGCCTTCGTATTCCTGCTGGCTGGGATAGCCGCGCGTGTCAGCCAGGGCGATGCCGTTGGCGTCGGGACGCGCGGCGCTGCCGATGAAGGTGCCGCCGGCCTGGCCGAAGCTGGCATAGTTGCAGCGCGGACCGCAGATGAACCGCGAATCCGCCGGAATGCCGTTCTCGGTCGCCACGTTGGGATTGGTGTTGTTGAGGTACAGCAGCACTTCGGCACCGTTGTTGCCGGTGTCGCGCACATAGTCGCCGCTCAGCATGATATCGATGCGGTCGTTGGGCACCCAGCGCAGCAGGCCGCGGGCAGCCTTGTAGTCGGTGCTGCCCATGCGATCGACCACCCAATCGCTGGCGGTGGTGTTGACGGCAATCCCGCTGCTGGGGAAGGCGCAGCCGTAGTCGATCTGGTCGACATAGCCGTCCTGCGTCTTGAACGATCCCGAAACGCGCGCGAACAGGTTGTTCGTCAGCTCGAAATCGGCACCGCCGCGCACGCCCACGCGGCTGCGGCTGCCATAGGTCGCCTCGACATAGCCGGTGTTCGAACCATCGGGGCGGCGGCTGACGAAGCGGATCGCGCCGCCTTCGGAGTTACGCCCGGTCAGCGTGCCCTGCGGACCGCGCAGGATTTCCACCCGCTCCACGTCGAGCAGGTCGAAGTTGGCGCCGGTCAGGCGGGGATAGTAGACGTCGTCGATATAGATGCCGACGCCCGGTTCAAGCTGCGGGTTGAAGTCGATCTGGCCCAGGCCACGGATCGAGGCGGAGATCGAGTTGCCGAAGGCGCTGGTGGTATTGCGCAGCACCACGCTGGGGGCCTGCTGCGCCACGTCGACCAGCTCGGTCTGGCTGCGCGCTTCGAGCATGTCGGACGTGACGGCGGTGATCGCCAGCGGCGTATCCTGGAGCGCCTGCTCGCGGAACTGCGCGGTCACCACGATGACATTGCGCTGCGCGGAATCGTCGGATTCCTGCGCATGGGCGGTGGTGGCCATGCTGGCGGTGGCCAGGGCGATGAACGCACTTGTGCGGTACAGAATGGAATTACAGGTCATTTTCCCTCCCTGGTCGATCGCCGGGATCGGCGTCGACACGGTGTTGCACTTCCTGCTTGTGCAGGCTCTTTTGCCTGGCCCGATTGCACCGGGGAGAAGTGGCAAAGCAATGCCGCGAAGGGCTATCAAAGTGATAGCCATATGGTAATGCCATCTCATGACCACGACCCGCCAGATCGAGATCTTCGTCAAGGTTGCCGAGCTGGAAAGCGTGCGCGCGGCGGCCGAGCAGCTCGACGTCAGCCAGCCAACGATAAGCAAGCACCTGAAGGCGCTGGAACGCAACGTGGGCGGGCAGCTGTTCGAGCGCAAGCGCGGCCACCGCGTATCGCTATCCCCCTTGGGGCGCGAAGTGCTGGCTGATGCCCGCCGCAGCCTGTCAGCCCGCAAGCGGATCCACCAGACCCAGCGACAGGAAGGCCCGGCCAGCCGGCCGACGATTTTCGTGCGCGGCTTCATGAGCGAATGGGTGAAGAGCCATTTCGCGGCCTTGCAGGAAGCTGGCCTGCCCGCCGACACCAATTTCGTGCTCGTCGACGATCGCGAGGATATCCTGACGCGGATCCGCAGCACGCCCTGGAGCATGAGCGTCTTTCGCAGCATGGAGATCATCGACCCGGCGGGCTTGCGCTCATCGGTGCTGCGTACCGAAACGCTGTCGCTCTATGCCTCGGTAGAAATGGCGGCGGCACTGGCTGCGGGCAAGCTGGCGCCGGAGGAGGTGGAATTCCTCCACTACGCGCGCCGCAACGTGGCCGATGGCTGGAGCGCGAAGCTGCTGGAAGCGGCCGGCCTGGCCCAGGCCCGCTGGGTCGCTGCGCCGCAGTTCATCGAACTGGTGATCCAGCAGGTGGCAGAGGGCAAGGGCCTGGGCATGTTCCTCGACTGGCACGTCCGCGACGCCGTGGCGACCGGCCAGCTGACCCGGATCACGCCCGACTGCGAACTGGCCTACCTGATGCTGATCGGCCACCAATCGGTCGACCAGTCGCTGCTAGGCCGCATGGCGCAGGTGTTCATCAACCACCGCTGAAACCGCGCGACTGGTCAAAGCAGCAGCGGCAGCTCGGTGCGCTGCTGGCGCGCCACAAGCAGGGCATATGCGGCTGCAAGCAGGCTGTCGCCAGCCTCTGCCTGGCCCAGCATTTCCCCCAGCCAGGCCATGCCGTAATCGGTCAGTCGCGCGGCATGGGCAGTCCGCTTGTAATCGAGCAGGCGGGCAAGCTGCGGACCTGCTTCTAGCCGGTCAAGCACATGCTTCCACGCCGCGTCCACCGCACGCGCGCTTTGCGACGGCTGCTGCATTGCCAGCGCCTGTCCGGGGCCGGGCCGCAACCGCCGCAGCCAGCCGATGAAATCCCGCTCCTCGCGTTGCCGGAACAGCACCGGGGCAATGCTGAGATCCACCGGGGCGCCGCGTCCGAACAGCGTGATCGGAGCAAGCGCGATCCGGTGGCCCTGCTGCGTCGCCCGCACCAGCACCATGCCGCGCCAGCCTCCGCGCAATTGCTCTTCCAGCCGGGCGATGGCCCGGTTCGAACGTTCATCGTGATCGAGCGTCAACCCCAGCCAGCGTCCCGCCAGGTCGCGCACCGGCCACACCAGCCGCTGCGCCAGTTCGTCAAACTGCGGCCTGGCGCAATCCGCCGGTGCCAGCAGCGCCATCTTCGCCTGTCCGGTGACCGCGATGCCCAGGCCGAAGTCCTGTGCCAGCCCCTCGTGCAGCGCCTCCCAGTCGGAACAGATGTCCGCCTCTTGCGCGTTCGGCTGCGCCGCGGCCTCGAGGATTTCGGCTCGCGCATCCTTGCCCGCCGATAGCCTGCCGCCATCCGCCACTCCCGCCCCGGTCAGCCTGATCCGCGCGTGGGCAAGCGTCGCCAGCGGGCCTGCCTGCCATATTGCCTGGTGGCGGAATGCCTGCTGCGGTTCGAAGGTCGGGTCCTGCCCCGCCCCGCGTGCCAGCGAAACCGAATAGAACTGCCCGGTATCGGGTTGCAGGAAATGGGCCGTCATCCCCCGCGCGCCCGCTGCCGAGCGCCAGACATCGGCCCCGCAGCCAAGCAATTCCAGCGCCTCGACGGGCGCATAGTCGCGCCGCACCTGCCCTGCCAGCCGGGCGAAACCCGGCGCGGCGGGATCGACCGTGCCCACCGCGCGGCTGAGCGCAAAGGCCGTGGCCAGCAGTTCGAGCATCTGCGCGGCATCGAATTCGAACGAGCGGGCGCGCTTCAGACGCATCTGCGCCGCGATCCCGCGCAGGATCGCGGCAAGACGCGGCAGGGCATCGGCGCGCGATGATACCGACAGCGCAAAAAGGCTCTCTTCCAGCGGCTCGGGGGCCAGGTTGAAGGCGAGTTCGGTGCAATCGGCCAGGGCCTGCTGCACCCGGCGCAGGAATTGCGGATCGGGCGGCACCGGACCCTGCGGTTCCACGGCAACCGGATCGTCAGCCTCCAGCCCATCCTCGGGCAGGCCGAAATGCCGCCGCGCCGCGATCAGCGCAGCGGCGTGGTAGGGCTTCTTCTTCGCCTTAGCAGCCTTGGAGACCACGCCTGCAATGCCCTGCCCCCGCAGGATCAGCACCGCTTCATCCAGCCCGGCGAAGGTTACCCCGATGGACGTTTCGGCCACTTCCACGCCGGTGACTTCGACAAGCAGTTCCAGCGCGGCTCGCCAGCCGGGACGACCGGCGAACTTGCGCGCATCCTCCAGCGAAATGGCTGAGACGATATCCTGCGGATCGCCTGGCGGGGCATCGGCTTGCGTGTCGGCGGCATCCGCCGTGCCATCCAGGTCGCGCAGGAACAGGACTGCGGCAATGCGATGGCGACACACGCCCATGGCCGGGCAATCGCAGCTCGCCGCAGCCGGACCCGCCGCACCCAGCGCGACGATCTGCCCATCCACCAACAGGCGCGCCGTGCCATCCTCGACCGCTTCCAGCGCGATCTTGCCGCTGGCGAGATCGCGCTGCGCCCGGCGCACCAGGCCGACATTGGCAAGCGTTGCCAGCGCCTGGTCGTCAAAAGCCTGCAAGGCGCGGGACAGGTCAGCCGCGCTCACGCCATCACCTTGCCCAGCCACTCGGCAAAGCGATCGGGCGTAAGCGCGGCGACTTCCATGCCCGCGCCCGCCAGCCGCTGCGCGGTCTGGTGATCGTAGACCGCCGCGCCGTCGTCGCTCAGCGCGGCCAGGCCCAGCAGCCTGACCCGCGCCGAAGCCAGCCGCCGCACCGCCGCCACCAGGCGCGCCACCGGTCCGCCTTCCATGAAATCGCTCAGCAGCACGAACACCGTGCGGGTCGGCTGCGTCACCAGCGTTTCGCAATATTGCACCGCGCCGCCGATATCGGTGCCGCCGCCCAGCTGCACGCTCATCAGCACCGCCACCGGATCGTGCGCCTCGCTGGAAAGGTCGACCACCGAGGTATCGAACACCACCAGCTTGACCTCTACCGACGGCAGGCCGGTGAGGATTGCCGCCATCACCGCGGCATAGATGGTCGAAGCGAGCATCGAGCCCGACTGGTCGACGCACAGGATGATCGTCCACGGCAGCCGCCGCTCGCTGCGCCCGAAGAAGCGCAGCCGTTCCGCGACGATCCGCTGCCTTTCGCTGTCAAAGTGCTTGAGGTTTTCGCGGATGGTGCCGCGCCAGTCGAAGTTGCGCATCGACTTCAGCTGGCTGCGGCGGAAGCGATCGGTCTTGCCCGCAAGCGCGCGCATCACCTGTGGCTTCAGGCGTTGCATCGTATGCTCCACCACCTTGCGCGCGATCTCGCGGATTTTCGCCTGCGCTGCCGGGTCGGCCACGTTCTTGCAGGCGATCAGCGAGGCGAGCAGATGCTGGTTGGGTTCGAGCTGGTCGAGCACCTGGGGATCGTTCAGCAGGTCGTTCATCCCGAGGTTGTCGATGGCGTGCGCCTGCACCGTCTCGAGCACCGATTGCGGAAACAGCTCGCGCAGTTCACCCAGCCAGCCGAGCGTGGTCAGCTGGCTGGGATCGAGCGAACCGCGCCGCCCGCCGCCGCCCTTGTCGCGACGCATTCCGCGCTTTTCCATTTCGCGGGCATAGAGATAGTCCATCGCCCGGTCGGCGCGCTGGTCGGCCCGGCTCATCTGCCCGCTGCCAAGTTCGCGTTCGGCATAGCGGCCCAGCGCCAGCCGCCACCGGCGTTGGCATTGCGCATCCTTGGGAGGTGCATCGCTCATGCGACGCCCTCGGCTTCGAGCTTGCGCGCCAGTTCGCGGTCGAGCGCGGCGTTGCGCAGCGCCTCGTCCTCGCTGATCGCCACCACCTGCGCCAGCGCATCGGGGCTGATGCCCAGCCGTTCCGCAACGATGGTGGACAGGCGGTCGATCTCGCCGGGATCGAGCGGCATCAGCGCCAGCCGCAAGTGCGGCAGCATGGCGATGAAATCGTCCTCCTCCGCATCCCCCACCACCGCGTCGAGGGCCTCGACCACTTGCGGCACGGTCCACAGCAGTTCGCGCGAAATCGCGATGATTCCGCCCACGAAAGCCAGCCGCTCGCCCGCATCGAGATAGGCGCCGGCAAGTTCGACCTGCAAGCGCAGGCCCAGCGCTTGGCCATCGGCGCGGCCGTCAAGCAAGGCAAAGGCCATCACCGCCCCGGCAATGGCAGGCGCAAGGTCCTGCGCCTCAAGCCGCGCCAGCGCCTCGTCGAACGGCCCCAGATCGAAGCCGAAGCCCGCCGAACGCGCGATCTCGATCACCCCGCGCAAGTCCGCCAGCGCTTGCAGCGCCGGTCGCGCCTGGTCTGCGGGAATCGCGGCGAGTTCGGGCAGCAGCACCAGCACGCGCCGCCAGATGGTATGCATCAGCTGGTCGATCGGCGCGGGATCGCTGATGCCGAGCACCTTGTGTCCGCGTCGCAGCAGCACCGCGTCGGACAGCGCCGCGACCACCGAGCGCAGTTCCGCATCCTCGATCACTTCGGCTTCGACCAGTTGCAGGATCGCCCCCGCACTCTCGCCCGCCCCCGCGCGGCAAGCGGTGGCGAAAAGGTCGATCGCGGCCTCTGCGTTGCGGCCCAGCCCCTGTTCGGCCAGCGCGGCGATGCGTTCGGCAATCACGGCAATCACCGCTTCGGGCAGGCTGTCGGCCAGTTCCGAAACCTCGATCAGCCGCGCCTCGACCATGGGCGACCAGCCCACCGACCAGACTTCGAACAGCCGGTCGAGCGCGACATCGTTGCGGAAATCCGGCCCGGCGGTGCGCTGCCCGAACCCGGCGCCGACCAGCGCCAGCGCGTGGCAGAAGCGGCTCGCCTCGCGATGGGTTTCCTTGCGGTAGATATCGAGATTACGCGTGCGGATTTCGCCATCGTCGACCACGAACCGCAGCCGCCGCGCTTCGCTGCGCACCGCCTCGACCAGCGGCGGCGATCCGGCAGCGGGCGGCACGTCACCGATGGCACTGCCGGTGAGCCAGCCGTGCAGCTCCTGCAACAGTGCAGCGCCAGCGCGCGGGATCTCGTCCTTGATGAAGGTCGAACGGACCGCGTCGATCACATCGTCGCGCAAGGGCAGCGGCCGCCCGCGCAGGCTGGCGAGGCGTTTTGCCTGCTCGATTGCGGAGAGCATCACCGGGAAGCTGGGCGCCCTGCCCTGCCCCCGCAGATGCGCCACGAACCCGCCGATCAGCGTTCCGGCCCAGTCGTCGGTTGCGCCATTCGCCCGCTCGCAATGATGCCAGTCCCACCAGTGCTGGTAGAACCCCGGCAACGGCAGTCCGGCCGAATAGCCCGCCAGAGCATCGAGCTGGCGATTGCCATAGCGCACCAGGTAGGACGAAGCCTCGCTGCCCGAAGGCGGCACGGGCGCGCCGTCGCCGGGATGATCCCCGAACATGGCGGAGGCATGGAACCCTCCCACCACCACCACGATCGGCCCCTGGGTGGCAGCGCGCGCCCGTGCCACCAGCGCCCGCATCTGCACTTCGCGCTCCAGGGTTCCGTCGGTCTCCATGACGGACTGCGCGGTTGCTGCACGGATGCAGGCGCAATACTGCCCGACATCGGCAAAGAAGCGCCGCCAGTCGGCATCGGCAATGCGCGTTTCGAACAGCTGGTCCCACACCTCGTTGCCGTCGCGGCAGCCCAGGTCGCGTGCGAGGGCAGTCACATAGTCGCCGCTGTCGAACAGCGTCTCGTCGCCCTGCAAGGTGCGCGCCGGTTCCCCCTCGCCATCGAACAGCATCGCGCGTGCATGGGAAGGAAGGTCGATGAACTGGCTCGCGACCTGCCGCCCATGGGCATGGCGCAGCGCGACATATTCGGGACTGTGCGCAGAGAAGGGAAAGTAGCTGGTGGCGCGCTTGCGCCGTGCCGCGCCGTCAAGCTGGCGCAGCGCCACCACCGCCACCGGCGGACGGGTGCGGGCATCGCAGATCAGTGGGATCAGCGGATCGAAATCGCACGGCCCCTCTACCAGGACCGCGGCGGGCTGCACCTGGTCCAGCAAGGCAGCCAGCTGCGCCGCGCAGGCGGGACTGTGGTGCCGCACCGGCACCACGAAAACATCGCGCAGCGGATCGTGGAGAGGGGCCGGATCGACCATCGCTCAGCCAAGCTTGAGCGCGCGCGCCGCCGTGTAGAATTCCTTCCAGAGGCCGGACCGGGCGGCGCGTTCCTTGACGATATGATCGACATAAGCGCGCAGTTTCTTGCCGTCGTCGGGCGAATCCTTCAGCACCACGCCCTGGATCTGCCGCGCGACATGCCCGCCGCCCAGTTTGCCATCGTCGAGATAGGCAGCTTCCAGCGCCGCCGCGTGGAGCACGTTCACCGCCTCTGCGGTGGACATCACGGCATCGGGCCGGTTGAGGCTGGCGCCTTCGGCCGTGCGCCCGCTGCGCAGGTCCTGAAAGGTGCGCACCAGCAGTTCGGCAACGTCCTCCGCCCCCTTGACGGCGACGGCCTCGGGCTCGAGCCGTTCGGCCAGCTGGCGCAGCACCAGTTCCTTCTCGAAGGCCGGATCGTCGATCGGGTGCACGGTTTCGAAATTGAACCGGCGTTTCAGCGCGCTCGACATTTCGTGCACCCCGCGATCGCGCAGGTTGGCGGTGGCGATGATGTTGAAGCCGGGCCGGGCAGCCTCCACCCGGTCTGCCCCCAGTTCCGGCAAGGCCAGCGACTTTTCCGAGAGGATGGAGATCAGCGCGTCCTGCACTTCGGGCGGACAGCGGGTGATTTCCTCGAACCGGACGATCCGCCCGCTGCGCATGGCATTGAGCACCGGCGAGGGCACCAGCGCGCGCTCGGTCGGGCCTTCGGCCAGCAGCAGGGCATAGTTCCAGCCGTAGCGGATGTGATCCTCGTTGGTCCCTGCCGACCCCTGCACTACCAGAGCACTGGTCCCGCTGATCGCCGCGCCAAGCAGTTCCGAAAGCATCGACTTGGCGGTTCCCGGCTCGCCTACCAACATCAGCCCCTGGCGGCTCATCAGGCTGACGATGGCGCGATCGACCAGCGGATCGTCGCCATAGAACTTGCGCGCCACGCCAAGCTTCGGGTCGCCCAGGATGAAGCGGCGCACCGCGCGCGGCGACAGCTGCCAGCCCGCCGGGCGCGGGGCATTGTCCGCCTCCGCCAGCCGGGCCAGTTCGTCGGCATGGCGCAGTTCCGCAGGCGCGCGCAGGTTCTGGATCTCGGCGTTCATAGTGCTGCCTTCTTCTGCCAGTCCGGATCGAAGCCGGTGCCCTTTTCGGCCATGTCGTAAAGGTCGCGCCAGCTTTCAGCGAGCAGGACTTCGGGCACTTCGGTGAAGCCCACATGGCCGCCAGGGCGGCCATTGGGCATCAGCTTGCGGAACGAGAGCGAGATGAGCGCGGCGGGGATATTCTCTTCGGGCAGGTAACTGCCGGTGAATTCCACCTCTGCCACCAGTCCCGCTTCCCGCATCGACCGGACATAGGTCATGAAGCAGCCGCCATCGACCACTTCGCCGCGCTGGTAGCCCAGCTTGCTGGCAATGCCGCGCAGGCGGAAGGTTTCGATCATGTACCCCTCGCGATCGGTGATCGAACGCTGCCTGCGCATGGCGTCTGTCACTTCCGGCAAGGACCGTCCGAGCTGATCGAACAGCGGTGTCACCGCATAGTCGGCCAGGTGCGTCTGCCAGGCGGCAAGCGCGTCGGGCGCCAGCAAGGTCGAGTGAGCCAGCTTGACCGTCGCAAAGCCGGCGGGGTCGACCTCGCCATCGGTCGCATCGGTACAGGTCCCGTCGCCCAGCGGGCGGAAACTGGCGACCTGGCTGCCCTCGGCATCCAGCCCCAGCCAGACGAGCCGCGCGGCGAGCCGCCCCAGGATCGGATGCGCCGCGACATAGTTCGTCCAGTCCTCGCCCGACCAGCTGCGTTCCATGCACATGGCTTCGCGGAACCGTTCGGTCTGCGCGGTGACGACCTGTTTGACTTCCTTCTTCGCGGTGGACAGCGCCTTCTTGGCAGCGGCGATCGCGGGGCCTTCCTCGTCGACCCGCGGCGACGGCAGCGCCTTCACTTCCTTGCCCGCCGGATTGAGCAGGACGAGCCGGTCTTCTTCGTCCAGCCGCGCCGTATAGGTGCGATCCTGCCCGCAATCGAGCGCGAGCACGCCGTCCTCGTCGAGCCCGCCGGTCGGCACCGTCCGGTCGGCCAGTTCCCCGGCGGTCCAGCCGCGCCGCTCGGCAATTTCCTCGATCAGCTTGGCGGCATGGGCCTGCACGCTCTTCTGCTTGAGCCGGTCGGCGGTGGACAGCAGCACCTGCAAGGTGGGCGGCGTGCCGATGCTGGCCAGCACGTCGAGCAGCGCGCGGGCCTGCGAAGTGCGGCTGCCGTGATCTTTCAGGAAGCTGCGGATGCGCGGTGCGGCATCGGCCCCTTCCACCCGGCTGGCCAGCGCGAGGATGCCCTTGCTGTCGGTCGCGGTGCCAAGATAGACGCTGGCCTTCTGCCGCTTCAGCTGCGCGAACACCGTGTCACGGTCGATGCTGAAGTAGTCGGCGCTCTGCGGCCAGCGTTGGCGATTCGCGCGGTTCGCCGTCAGCACCGCATCGACATTGGCCAGCGCATAGGCGTTGGCTTCTTCCTCGGTGGGCATCCGCGTATCTTCCGCGATCCATCCGGTCAGGACCATCCAGCCAAGCCGGTGCGCGTCCCCCGGTGCCAGCCGGTCGAGCCAGAGGTCGATCAGGGCATTGCCCGCCGGATCCTTCAGCCGGGTCGCCAGTACCACCCAGTAGCGCGGCAGCGACGGGTCGACCGGCTCGCCGCTGGCCCAGGTCAGCCCCGGCAGCGCATCGAATGGAAACCAGTCGAGCCCCTTCGGCATGGCCTTCTTCAGGCCCTTTTCCGCCTCGCTCAGCATCGCCTTGCGGTTGAAGAAATCGCTGGTGTCATCGCCCAGCCGTTCGAGCGCGGTGATCATGGCGGCGCGCGCGATATCGCTGCGTTCGGCCTTCAATCGCTTGCGGATGGCGGGAATGTGGCTCTTCGCATCGCGCGCGACCAGCCAGTCTGCCGCGCTGGCCCGCACGTTCTGCTTGCCGTCATCCAGCTGGAGCGCGATCGCGTCCTCTATGCCTGCGGCACCCTGCAACAGGTCGCGCGCCTTCTGCCGGGTCTGCCAGGTGCTTTCGTTGGCGAGGATCATCAGCCGCGCGCGATACCGCTCGGGAACCTTGGGAAACAGTTCCAGCAGGCGCAGCGCACGATAGGTGCTGAACTGCCGGTTGCCGCTCTGCGGCACCAGCCCCAGCGCCTCGTCCAGCTCCGGCAGGTGCTCGAGGAAGAACGGCCAGGCTTCCGTGCCGAACTGGTTGACCTCGCCGTAATAGGCGGATGCAAGGTAATCGGCCATGAACGGCTGCCCGCCGTTTTCCAGCCACAGGTCGTACAGCACCCGCATATCCGCGCCGCGTCCCAGCCGCCGCTGGACGGCAAGCCCGGCAGGCCCTGCCCAGGCCCCCAACAGCTGCCCGAATGCGCGAACGCCCATCCCGATCGCCATGCGCGTCAGATGGCGCAGATTCACCGACGGGTGATCGAAGAACAGGTCGATGTTCGCGTGCCGGGCGAGGTATCCGTGCAGCCAGGGAAAGGTGTTGTGGCTGGGGCTGACCGGGTAAGACATTTCCGCCAGGTCGCGCAGCTTCTTGATCGCCCCAGCGGTTACCGGCTGCGACCGGTGCGCCCAGTGATGCTTCAATCCGGCGAACTTCTGCCGCTCCTCCTGCACCTTCCGGTTGTAGGCTTCGATGACCGGCAAAAGCAGGTCATAGGCTGCGTTTTCGATGGCGCCTTGTGGCGGCAGGTCTGCACGCTCTGGGGCGGCGACCCATTCGCCGTCCAGCGCCTGGTAGCCGGCCTTGCCATCCTGATGCCAGGGACCGCGCGCCTTCGCTTGCGGGGCGGTGGCGACCGCGCCCGCATAGCGATCCATCGCCGCCAGCACCGGCGCAGACTTCTCGGTCGTCCGCAAGCGGGCGAACATCGCCGCAGCGTCCTCCCCAAGGGCATGGGCCATCGTCTCCACCAGCAAGGCGCGCCGCGCCGGTGTCTCGCCTTCGAAACGCTGTTCGAGCACGGGCGCCAGTGCTGCCTTGTCCGCGCCGGTCAGCGCCTGGTTCGCCGCCTTGCGCGGCCCCTTGGCGGTGCCGCTCGCCAGATCGAGGAGCAGCGGAAAATAGCGGTCGTGCAGATTGAGCCGCCCGATCGCGGCTGCCAATTCGGAGCGGGTCCCCGCGTTCGCCCTTGCCGCAGCCGCGATGATCCCTGCGGCGTCATCGCGCAGCCAGGCATCGACCCCGGCAAACCGTTCCAGGCAGTTGTCCGATCCATACCGCGAGGCATCGCGCGAGAATGGAATCTCCAGCACGGCCTCCAGCCCCAGCCCGCCATCGCTGGCCAGGGCGAGCAAGGTTTCGAACGGTTGCCCCTTGCGATCATGCCCCAGCCAGAGAGTGACCACGTGCCGCAGCCAGTCGGGCGTGTCCTTGGACCCGAAGAAGCCCCAATCGAACCTGATCGGCTCCAGCAGGGCCAGCACCTCGCCCAGGCGGCGCATCTGATCGACGCGCCAGTGCGAAAGATTGCGGAACAGGCCATCCTCGTCCCGCCGCGGATAAACGCGTGTTCGCCGCTGCCACTTGTGCTGAATACTGGCCGTCGAAAGATCCGCCAGGACAGAGCTGTTCACCCCCGTCGCAACATAGTCCCCGGCTCGCCCGCCAAGCCGCGCGCTCAGGGTCTTGCCGAAGTACTGTGCCGAGGCGCTTTCGACAAATTCCTTCGTGCCAAGCGATTTGCCAAGCCGATTGAAAAACGATGAGAACATTCCAGACCCTCCGCGACCATGGATCGAATGATAGGCGAGAAAGATCAAGCAGATTGGTGCGGCAGTCCCGCTTGCCCCGTCCCGCCGGTGCACCGCCATGAAGGCAGGGCGCTGCCAGCTAGACCACGGCAGCCCAGTCCAGTCCGAACTTGGCCAGGTACTTGCGCAGCCGGTCGGAATCGTTGGTGGACCTGCGCTGTTCGCGCGAGGCGGCGAACAGGCTGCGGCCGGCCTGGGACAGGCTGGCCGAACGGCGGCACACCTGGACGACATATTCCAGCTGCACCCGGTCGAAGGGGTCGATCGCGGCCAGGCGATCGGGGCCAAGCAAGGCCGACAGCCCGCCATTCTCCGCCTTGTCGCCAGACCAGAGCCGCGCCAGCCGGCCCGTTTCGAAGTCCACCGCCTCTCTGTCGATCCGGCCGGTCGAACACAGGGTCGCCATGCGGGTGACGCTGGCGGCTAGATCGCGGAAATTGCCCTGCCAGCGGGCAGAGGGGCTCTCGGCAAAGGCAAGATAGCTCTCGCGCGCTTCCTTGTTGAAGGTGACGCGGGTGCCTTCGCGTTCGGCAAAGCGTTCGAGCTCGTAGTCGAGGTTGGGGGCGATATCCTCGCGCCGTTCGGCCAGGCCAGGCAGGGCGAAGGTCCACAGGTTCAGCCGCGCGAACAGGTCTTCGCGGAAGTTGCCGGCGGCGACTTCGTCCACCAGGTTGCGGTTGGTCCCCGCGATCAGCTGGAATTCGCTCTTCGCCTCGCTGTCCGCGCCCACGGGCAGGAAGCGCCCCTCCTCGATCGCGCGCAGGATCATGGCCTGTTCGTCGAGCCCCAGCTCCCCGATCTCGTCGAGGAACAGCAGGCCCTTGTCCGCACCTTTCAGCAAGCCGGGCCGGTCGGCCACGGCGCCGGTGAAGGCGCCCTTGCGGTGGCCGAACAGCGCGGACATGGCACTGTCGCCCTTCAGCGTGGCGCAGTTGACCTCGACAAACGGCCCGCTGACCTGGTGGCGCAGCTTCTTCAGCTCATAGACCTTGCGCGCCAGCTGGCTCTTGCCCGCGCCGGTCGGCCCCATCAGCAGGATCGGCGCGCGGCTGCGCACGGCGACCTGTTCGATCTCCTCGATCATGCGGTTGAAGGCCGCGTTGCGGGTGTCGATGCCGCTCTTGAGGAAGCTGGTGCTTTCCGCGCTCGCCTCGGCAAAGCGGCTGGCTATGGAATCGTAGCGCGACAGGTCAAGGTCGATCGCGGCCCAGGTGCCGACGGGCTGCGGCGAGCCCTTCTGCGGCTGGGTCTGGAGCAGCCTGCCGGGCAGGTAGCGCGCCTCTGTCAGCAGGAAGAGGCAGATCTGCGCCACGTGGGTGCCGGTGGTGATGTGGATCAGGTAATCCTGCGCATCGGGATCGAAGGGGAAGCCGCGCGCGAAATCGAGCAGCTTGCCGTAGACCTCCTCGAAATCCCAGGCGTCGGCAAAATCCATCTGGTGCGGCACGACCTCGGTCTCGGGCGAGACATCGCGGATATCCTGCATCACGAATTCGGCCAGGCGCCGATGATAGCTGCCGTGGATCAGCACGAAGCGATCCACGCGCAGGTCTTCCTGCATGCAGATGCTGACCGTGGGCCGCCACTTGCTCCACCGCGAAGGGCCGAACTTGGCGGCATCGAGGGTGGAGCCGAGGAAGCCGATGACGGTGACGGGTTTCATGGCAAGGACGATAAATTTTTATCGCTGACGATACAAGTGGATATCAAATCAACAAGGATGCGTCCGGAGGCAGGGTGAAGGTATTTCAAGTAAGCAATTGTATTTCATGTATTTACATGGTTTTTCCGGCGCCCTCGCCAGAACTGGCACACCCCCTGCAATACCCTCTCCGCCGGGATGGTCGAACACCCGGCATGACGCGGGGCCAGGGGTGGCCGGAATGGGCCGGCCACCCCACAGCCCCCAAAGTGATGGAGTTGGACTATGGCCAACAAGAACCTGTTTTCCTCGGCGCTTTCGTCCTTTGGGGCAAAAATCCTGCCGCGCACCGATACGGTCAACCAGGCGGGCGGGATTGCCTATGCCTATGGCCCCGAAGCCCTGCTCGCGCAGCTGGCCGTTACCGGCACCTTGTCGGACGGCTTCTATGGCAGCGCGCAGGATCAGCTTGCCAAGGCGCTCGAAGCGGCCTGGGCGGTGGATGCCGAATGGGTCGCCAAGTGCGCGATCTACGCTCGCCAGTCGGGCGCGATGAAGGACATGCCGGCACTGCTGATCGCGGTGCTGTCGATGTCCGATCCGGACCTGATGGTGCCGGTGTTCAAGCGCGTGATCGACAACGGCCGGATGCTGCGCACCTTCGTGCAGATCATGCGGTCGGGCCAGACCGGGCGGACTTCGCTCGGCTCGCGGCCGAAGCGGCTGGTGCGCGAATGGCTGGAAAATGCCTCGACCCGCCAGCTGATGCAGGCGGCGACGGGGAACGATCCCAGCCTGGCGGATATCGTGAAGATGGTTCACCCCGCTCCCGCTTCGGCGGAGCGGCGCGCCTTCTACGGCTGGCTGATCGGCAAGCCCTACGATGTCGCGGCGCTGCCGAAGGAGATCGCTGACTTCGAAGCATGGAAGGCGGACCGTTCGCGGCCCCTGCCCGACGTGCCCTTCGAATGGCTGACCGCCTTCGATCTGACCGCGAGGCAGTGGGCCGTGCTCGCTGAACGCGTGGGCTGGCAGGCGCTGCGGATGAACCTCAACACGCTGGCACGTAAGGGTGCGTTCCAGATCGACGGCGTGACCGCGATGGTCGCGGCGCGACTGGCCGAGCCCGAGGCCGTGGCCAGGGTCAAGCCGATGCCTTACCAGCTGATGACCGCGCTCACGCAAGTGGGTGACGGCGTCCCGCTGGCGGTGCAGGCCGCGCTCGAACAGGCGCTGGACCTGTCGCTGGCCTCGGTGCCGCGGCTGGCAGGCAATGTCGTGGTCTGTCCGGACGTGTCGGGCTCGATGAGCTCGCCCGCGACCGGCTGGCGCAAGGGTGCGACCTCGGTCGTGCGCTGCGTGGACATTGCCGCGCTGGTGGCCGCCGCGATGCTGCGGAGCAATCCGCAGACCCGCGTGCTGCCGTTCGAGAACCGCGTGGTCGGCCTGAAGCTCGATCCCAATGCCCGTGTCGCGGTGAACGCCGCGAAGCTGGCGGGGGTCGGCGGGGGCGGCACCAATGTCTCGGCTCCGCTCGCCTTGCTCAACCGCGAGCGGGCGCGGGTCGATACGGTGGTGATCGTGTCGGACAACGAGTCCTGGATCGACAACCGGCGTCATGGCGCGACGGCGACGATGGCGGAGTGGAAGCAGCTGAAGGCCCGCAATCCGGGCGCGAAGCTGATCTGCATCGACATCCAGCCTTATGGTTCGACCCAGGCCCCGGACTCCAAGGGGGACCGCAAGGACGTGATGAACGTCGGCGGGTTCTCCGACGCGGTGTTCGACGCAATGGCGCGCTTCGCCAATGGCGAGGCCCGCGACTGGGTCGGGATCGTCAACGAAGTTGAAGTGTAGGAACCGCGCTCACGCAGTAGCGCAGAAAGGAGTTTGAAGGTCACGGCGAATGCCGGGAGGACTACATCCTGTCGCAGGTTCGAATCCTGCCTGTCGGGCAACCGGCAGTAGCTCAGTCTGGTAGAGCAGATATCCCCCAGGGGATTGTCTTTCCAAACATCGTCGCCGTGACCTTCGACAACGAACACAAATTTGGAAAGGGCCGTGGCGAATGCCGTCCGGGACTACATCCTCCACGAAGAAAGGCCCCGTCGGGCAAAGCGCTCCAGCGTCGCGCAAGCGGTCTGGAGAGATCGGGTTCAAATCCCGCTTGGAAATGTAGCTTAAGGGCCGTCAGTCTCGACAATCCTTGTCGTCACGACCTTTTCCAAACTCACGGCGAATGCCGGGTCAGGACTACATCCTGTCACGATGCAGGCGCGGGTTCGAATCCCGCCGGGTCCACCAATTCTTCGCGCTCGAACGAGCGCCTTATGTGGGCCTGTAGCTTAGCGGTCAGAGCGGCGCTCCATCCGGAGCAATGTCTTGCCCAAACCTCGTCGCCGTGAGCCCGGATTTTTCAATGCTGGTGAATGCCGGCGGGACTACATCGGTGGAGGCCGAAAGGCCAAGCGGTTCGAATCCGCACCGGAGCAATCCGGGATGTCTCGCCAAACCTCGTCACCGGCACCTTGTGCTCAAGCAGCGAAGCGGTAGCACGAACACTTGCAGGAGGTCGCGATGACCCAGACGACGTACGAATACATGGATGTGCCGGGAGGCTCTCCGATCAAGATGTGGACCCGCGGTGTACCCGTGGACGACAAGGCGCGCGAGCAGCTGACCAAGGCGGCGAAGATGCCGTTCGTGTTCAAGCACGTGGCCGCCATGCCCGACGTCCACGTCGGCATCGGCGCCACCGTCGGCTCGGTGATCCCGACCAAGGGCGCGGTGATCCCGGCTGCCGTGGGCGTGGATATCGGCTGCGGCATGATGGCCGCGCGCACCTCGCTGATGGCGAGCGACTTGCCGGACAACCTTGCCGGTATCCGCTCCGCGATCGAGGCGGCGGTGCCGCACGGGCGAGACGTGGGTCGGGGCCGAAAAGGGCTTGGGCGCGACAAGGGTTCGTGGGGCGATCCGCCCCCGGCCGTGGTCGACGCCTGGGCGCGGCTCGCCGAACGGTTCGGGCGGATCGTCGCCAAGTACCCGCGCCTCAAGAACACCAACAACCTGGTGCACCTGGGGACGCTGGGAACCGGCAACCACTTCATCGAGCTGTGCCTTGATACCGAGCAGCGCGTGTGGGTCATGCTCCACTCGGGCTCGCGCGGGGTGGGTAACGCGATCGGGACGTTCTTCATCGAGCTGGCCAAGCAGGACATGCGCAAGTGGCACATCAACCTGCCGGACCAGGACCTCGCATATTTTCCGGAAGGGACCGATCATTTCGACGACTATGTCGAAGCGGTCGAATGGGCGCAGGACTTCGCGGCGCTCAACCGCCGGGTGATGATGACGCATGTGCTGGATGCGCTGCGCAGCCAGATCGCCAAGCCGTTCGAGGCCGAATGCGAAGCGGTGAACTGCCATCACAACTATGTGACGCGCGAGAACCACTTCGGCGAGAACGTGCTCGTCACCCGCAAGGGGGCGGTGCGCGCGGCCAAGGGCACGATGGGCATCATCCCCGGTTCGATGGGGGCGAAGAGCTTCATCGTGCGCGGGCTGGGCAATGCCGAGAGCTTCGACAGCTGCTCGCACGGGGCGGGACGCGTGATGTCGCGCACCCAGGCGAAGAAGCTGGTGACGCTCGACGAGCACATTGCCGATACCCAGGGTGTCGAATGCCGCAAGGACGAAGGCGTGATCGACGAAACGCCCAAGGCCTACAAGCCGATCGAAGCCGTAATGGCCGCGCAGGCGGACCTGGTGGAGATCGTCCATACCTTGAAGCAGGTGGTATGCGTGAAGGGCTAGCGCCCTTCACGCCGCCATCGGCTTTTCCAGCAGAGAAGACCAATGATCCAGATCGACGGCTCCGAAGGCGAAGGCGGTGGGCAGGTGTTGCGGTATTCCGCGGCGCTGTCGCTGCTGACTGGCGAGCCTTTCTCCATCACCAGCATCCGCGGCGGGCGGGCCAAGCCCGGCCTGATGCGCCAGCATGTCACCGCGCTGGAGGCCGCCTGCGTCATCGGCGGGGCCGAATGCACCGGGCTGACGATTGGCTCGGGCGAGCTGACCTTCCGTCCCGGCAGCGTCACGCCGGGCGAATACCATTTCGCGGTCGGCACCGCCGGTTCGACCGGGCTGGTGCTCCAGACCATGCTGGTGCCGCTGATGCTGGCGGACAGGCCATCGCGGCTGGTGATCGAAGGCGGCACCCATGCCGTTGCCGCGCCGCCGTTCGAGTTCCTGCACAGGACGCTGCTGCCGGTGCTGGAGCGGATGGGGCCGAAGCTTGCCATCTCGCTGGAGCGCCACGGGTTCTTCCCGCGCGGCGGCGGGCGCATCGTGGTGAACATTGATCCGGCACCCCTGCGGCCGATCGAATGCATCGAGCGGGGCGCCTTCAGAGCGGGCAAGGTCGAAGCACTGGTCGCCGGGCTCCCGTTCGACATTGCCGACCGCGAACTGAAGGCGGCGCGCAAGGTGCTGTCCCACTGGCCGGACCACGCCTTCGCTCCGGTGCAGCTGCCTGCCGAAGCCGGGCCGGGCAATGCCCTGCTGCTGGAGGCTGAATTCGACCACGTCACCGAAGTCATGTCCGGCTTCGGCAAGCTGGGCGTGCCTGCCGAACGGCTGGCCACGACGGCGGCCAAGCGGATGGCGGGCTATCTGGCGTCGCAGGCCTTTGCCGGGCCGTACTTGCAGGATCAGTTGCTGCTTCCGTTTGCGGTGGCAGGTCGCGGCGCATTCACCACGGTGAAGCTGAGCCAGCACACCCTGACCGCAGCGGACCTGATCGAACGGTTCACCGGCCGCAAGATGCGATCTTCCGAAGCTGCTGGTGGCACGCACCTGGTGGAAATCGGCTAGCGATTGCCGGGCCGATTGCGGACGGGTCCGAACGCCGCACAGCCGCAGCGCCACTGCGTTCCAGCCTTGATCGGCACGCAAAGGCGTCCGCGGTCAAGCCTGGGTATCGGGCAAGCGCAGGCACACGCTCGTTCCCGCAGGTGTCGAAGCGATCTCCAGTATGCCGCCGACCGCCGCCGCCCGGCTACGCATACTGGCCAGACCGCGACCACCGGCAATTGTCGCAGGCAGCCCGCTTCCGTCGTCCATGATGGCGATCAGCAGATTGCCATCGCCCACACGCCGGCTGTCGAGCGAGATGGTGCGCGCGCCTGCATGGCGCAGGGCATTGGTCACGGCTTCTTGCAGGACGCGCAGAACCTGGAGCGTCGGCCTTGCGCCGGGACCGGGCAAGCCGTCGGGCAAGCCATGGTGGACCGCGAAGTGGAGGCCCGCAGCCTCGACCTGCGGGCGCACGCGGTGTTCAAAGGATCGCAGCGTCTCGGCGATTCCGTCCTCGGCGGAATCCATCGAATCGACGATCAGGCGCAGGTCTGCCATGCTTGCCTGCAACCCTTCCTCCACCTGCTTGCTGTCGACATCGCCGCCGCGCAATTGCATCATCAGGCCCAGCAGTTGCCCGCCAATCCCATCGTGCATGTCGCGCACGATGCGTTGCCGTTCCTCCAGCATCACCTGCCGCTCGCGCATGTGCTTCTGCGATTCGTAGCTGCGCGCCAGTTCGGCATCCTGCTCCGTCAGTCGCGCCGCAAGAATCTCGTTCGAGCGGACGACCACCTGCCGCGCTTCGCTTGCTTGCCGGGCAATGCTCAGGATCATGCCCAGGCCCAGCAAGGCGCCGACGATGGGCGACCAGTACAGCGAGATCGGCAGCGTCCGGTCGAACGGCGAATAGATGTCCCACGAGGATGACAAGCGGTCGACGGCAAAGGTGGTGAGGCAGATGACCAGGATCATCCGCTCAAGCAGTCGCTCTCCCTTGTTGGCCGCGCAGGCCCAGCACAGCGAAATGATCGCGGGGATACAGGCCAGCGCGACGAGCTTGAGCGAGCCGTAGACGGTTTCGGTGAACAGCATTTCAAACCAGTCGGCGTTCAGCAACCCGGTAATGAAGGTGGCAACCAGGCCGACAGCCACCGCTGTAATGCCGCGCAGCAGCCAGTCCCGCCAGCGCGCCGCAAGGCCCACGTCCCAGGCAACGAACATGGCCAGCGAGATGGCGATGGCCAGCTGGAAGGCGATCACCAGTCCACCCGTCACCGACAGCGATTCCGGCTGCGGCAGGAATGACATCACGCCGGTGAAGAGCATGCATGAGACCAGGAAGCCGATCAGCCAGCCCATCCGCGCGCGGTCCTCCGCAGGCCAGTTGACCGCCAGGCAAAGTGCGATGGTGAAAGCCAGGATGGCCACCCCGGCCAGCGGGATATCAACCAGGTAACGGCTCTTCCAGCGATAGGCTTCGGCCAGTTCGGCTGCCGGTCCGACGGTGAATTCGGGCAAGGCCGAAACCATGCCCGAATGCGACTTGGAAATCGTCAGCAGGTTGGTGCCTTGTTGCAGGACATTGGCCGGCAGCAGGAAATAGGCAGGTTCGGATGTTACGGCGCCCTGTAGTTCCTGTAGCGGCACGTCCGGCTGCACGGTGATGCCGTTGACCTTCACTTCCTTCAGGTTTTCGCGGATGGCCATGAACAGGGCGAGCTGCTGCTGGGGGTCACTCACCTGGAACAATATGCTGAACTGATCGGTATCGCCTTGGGCGATGGCTTCGGTGCGGTAGCCCGAGGTCCCCTCGTAGGTCGCGCGCAACCCCTCGCCACCGGGCACCGGCATCCCGTCCTCGCCCAGCACGTCGAACACGACGTAGGGGCGCGAAGACAGGTCAGCCGGGCGGGCCTGCCGCTCCGCCACGGTAACCATGGTCCAGAAGACAAGCTGCGACAGCACCAGCAGCGCCAGCGCAAGGATCGCCTGCCGCGCCATCATGCCCTTGTTCGCCGGATCAATGTGGCTGGCCGATCAGCCAAACCGGCGCCGGAAGCCCGCCACGGCCATTGCCAGTCCGGCAACGAAAACCGCCCCCATCGCCAGGTAATGCCACAGGTGGTAAGTCCACGAGCCTTCGTATTCCAGTTGGCCGACCAGCGCGATGCTGGCAGCGTCGCCGGGGATATAGACGACATTTGTCGCTTGCCCCACAGGCATTTGCTGGACGCTGGCGGCAGAGATCTCGATTTCGGCGTGACCGGTTGCAAGGCTGCCCGCAGCCATGCCGCCACCGTGCCGACGCCATTCGCGATAGGGCAGAACTGCCGCAGGATCATAGTCCAGCACGGCATAGTGGACCGTGCGCACCCTTGGTCGGCCGCGCCTGTCCACATAGCCCTCTTCGCGCGTGGAATGGCCTGCCACCCTGGCCGGGGAAACCACGCCCTGATCCATGAGCATGGCGTTCTCGCGGTCCTGGCTCGCCACGATCGCGATCACCATCGGCGCTGCCAGCATCAGTACCAGGCCAACGGCCAGCGGCAGTTCTCCCGGCTTGCCGCGGCTGCGCCGGGGCAGGACGAATGCCTGGGTCATGGCACCAGTGGCGGCAGGGGTGCAGCGCGGGCTGCTCCACTCGCGACCGGAGCCTTGCCGATCCGCCAAGCGAGGATGGCGAAGGCCAGCCCCAGCAGCAAGGCAATGGCAATGCGCGGATAGTAGGTGGCCGGGTCGAAGTCGCGGATGTCGTCGTAGAATTCGGGGCCGTCACCGCTGTAGCGGGTATCGACCACGGTCAACACGTCACCGACCTGGGTCGCGTCGAACACGGCGCGGGTCACGAAGATCACGTCGCTGAACTGGGAATCGGCCAGCGGGTCACCGCTGGGTGCCGGGGGCAGAGGCAAGTCATCCAGCGAAGCGGTGCCGGGAAAGTCGGCATAACGAACCGGCGATTCCGGCACGAAGCGCACCTGGAGCACCTGCAAATCCTCGCTGCGCGAACGGCCCGCGCGGCCTGAATAGACCATCTGATCGGTAACCCGGCCAGTTACCTCCGCCCGGCTCAGGGTTCCTTCGGAACGGTAGCGTTCGACGTCGGATTGCTCCTCTTGCATCCGCATGAAGAAGACGAAGGCGAAAACCAGCGCCAGGGCGGCGAGGCATTTCACGACAAGGCCGATCCACGGCCGGGCAACTGGGTTCATGGCGGGCGTCCTTGTTGATGTCCTGTTGTGCTTTACCCGCAGGTCGGCATGGCCCGCATTCCCTCCAAAAAGGGGGATCACGGCGCGCGTGGCCGGAACCGGGAACCGGACGGCGGAGGCACATGTCCTCCACCGCCCGGCCGCGCCCCTTGGGGAATTGCACGCCGCACGAGTGCAGCGTCTGGGGCCTAAGGGGTTCCAGGAGGGCCTTAGAACCCCAAACTGACTGTTGCCCGGATCTGGCGGTTATCTCGCTGGCCCAGTTCGGCCCGGTAACCCACCTGGACGTTGAGGTTGTTGGCAGCGGTATAGGACAGTCCCAGCCCGGCAATGCCCTGCACGCCGTCGCGCGTGTCGCCTTGCAGGATCACCCCGGCATTGCTGGAAGCGAAGGTGACGGGGATCGCCCGGTCGCCCAGCGCGGCGAGATAGCGCAGGCCAAGGTCGAAGGTGAGGTCGATCCCGCCCGGCGCCTCATCGACCCTGAAGGCGCCGTCGAACAGGCTGGCGCGCGCGGTGACCAGGGCCTGCCCCTCCACTGTCGAGGTGCCCACTTGGCCCACGGACAGGCGCAACGGGCTGTCGCTGCTTTCGGTATAGCCGTTCTGCGACTGGTGGACATAGCTGCTCCGGCCCGATGCGGCGATCGACCAGCTGTCCCCTGCCACCAGCGGCACGGCCAGTTCGGCAAAGCCGCCGTAGATTTGCGATGAGGTGCTGCCCGCCACGCTGGCGGCAAAGCCGTTGAAGCTGACATTGCGCACCGTGTCCTGGCTGATGTGGCCGTAGACGACACCGCCGCCCAGCGTCATGCCAGGCCCGGACCAGGTGGCGTGCAGCGCACCCAGCACGTTGGACTGGTCGCCCCGGCCGCCATTGCTGGCCAGCGTGATGTCGCCCGATGCCCAGCCCAGTGCCGCGCCCAAGGTCAGGCTTTCGCTGGCCGCCAGGTTGACGCCGCCGCCAAGCCCATAGGTGTCATGGCTGTAGGCCAGCGTGCTGCCCGAGGCGTTGCGATCGGCCCACGATCCGAAACCGCTCATCCACACCCGGTTGCCGCGGCCGTGGCGCTGGTCGGCCAGCCCCAGACTGTCGATGAACCCCAGCGCGGTGTCGGCCGCCGCCAGGCTCTGGGCGTTGAAGGTGGAAGGCCGGGCCGTCAGCACCGATGGGGCCATCAGCCCCGCCGTCGGCTGGTAGATCACCGCCAGCGGCAGTTGCGCGCCCACCGTCTCCACGGTGGCGAAGGTGCCGGTCAGCCCGCCAGTCGCGGTCAGGAAGGTGCCGCCGCTGCCTTCGGCCCCGGTGGTGGAGATGAAGCGCAGCGTGCCGCCGTTCAGCGTGGCCGTG
>JAGREI010000404.1 GCA_020446625.1 Erythrobacter sp. | reverse complement strand
AAACTTGAAGCGGCGGGCGGGGACGAGGCGTTCAAGGCGATCGCCAAGGCCAAGCCGGGCAAGTCGATCGCAGCCGTCGCAGGCGACATGGTGGGTTGCGAGTCGATGTTCGCGGCCAAGGCGCTGCTGCGTGCCTGCGGTTCGTCGCTGGTCGAAAGCCGCCAGACCGGCATGGACTATGACGTGTCGAACCTGGCTGCGGTGAACTTCAATTCCACCTTCGCCGGGATCGAGAACGCCGATGCGATCCTGATCGTGGGCAGCAACGTGCGCTGGGAAGCGCCGCTGGTGAACGTGCGCCTGCGCAAGGCCGCCAAGAAGGGCTCCAAGGTGTTCGTGGTGGGGCCGGAATGGGAAACCACCTATCCCGCGACCTTCCTCGGTGCGGACCTGGCGGTGCTCGGCAAGCTGCCCAAGGACGTTACCGATGCCTTCAAGGGCGCGAGCAAGCCCGCCGTGATCCTGGGCGCTGCCGGTTTCGGCGCGGGCGCGCATGGCGCGGCACTGGCCGTGGCGGAGAAGCTGGGGGCGACGTTCAACGCGCTGCACACCTCCGCCGCGCGCATGGGCGCGCTGATGCTGGGCTTCGCGCAGCCGGGCGGCATTGCCGACCTGGTGGCCGCCAAGCCCAAGGTGGTGCTGGCGCTGGGCGCGGACGAGGTCGACTGGTCGGCGTTCGGGGATAGCCTGAAGGTCTATGTGGGCCACCACGGCGACAAGGGCGCGCACGCGGCGGACATAGTTCTGCCCGCCGCCGCCTATACCGAAAAGCCCGGCACCTACGTCAACACCGAGGGCCGGGTGCAGCGCTCGGACAAGGCCGTGTTCGCACCGGGTGACGCGCGCGAGGACTGGACGGTGCTGCGCGCATTGGCCGATGCGCTGGGCGTGTCGGTCGGCTTCGACAGCTTCGACCAGCTGCGTGGCCTCATGGTGGCCGAAGTTCCCGCGCTGGGCGTGGAAGGCCTCGCCGATTACGGCGCGCTACCCAAGGCGGACAAGAAGGCCAAGGCGGAAGGCACGATTGGGAGCCCGATCAAGGACTTCTACCTCACCAACCCCATCGCCCGCGCCAGCGTGGTGATGCAGCAGTGCTCGGCTCAACTCCTCCACGGCGATGCGCTCAAGGAGGCGGCGGAATGACCGACTTCTTCATCTCTCTCGGCATGGACGCGGGCTGGGCGATGTTTGTCGCCAACCTCTGCGGCATCCTGCTGATCGCCCTGCCGCTGATGCTGGCCGTGGCCATGATCATCTATGCCGACCGCAAGATCTGGGCCGCCATGGCGCTGCGCCGTGGCCCCAACGTGGTCGGCCCCTTCGGCCTGCTGCAATCGTTCGCGGACGGGTTGAAGGTGTTCTTGCAGGAAACCATCATCCCCTCCGCCGCGAACAAGGGCATCTTCCTGCTCGCGCCGATCATCACCTTCACCGTGGCGCTGCTGGCCTGGGCGGTGGTGCCGTTCGATGCGGGGGTGGTGCTGGCGAACATCAACGTGGGCGTGCTCTACATCCTCGCGATTTCCTCGCTGGGGGTCTATGGCATCACCATGGCGGGCTGGGCGTCGAACTCG
>JAGREI010000403.1 GCA_020446625.1 Erythrobacter sp. | reverse complement strand
GTAAGGCAGCGGTTTTTGGTACCGCCATTCGCAGGTTCGATCCCTGCCACCCCAGCCACAATCCCCACCAGTTGAACGCCCCCGGCCCGCTCTAGCTATGCGCGTCGCGCAGGCCGGACACGCAGCATTCGGATTCGCTCGCTTCGGGCACCGGCGCCTTCAGGAAGCATTCGCCATAGGGCGTGCGGCCCGGCTGGACATAGGTCCAGGCCTGGCATTCGCCGTCCGCGTCGCAGGCGGCGCGGCAGGTCTGCCAGGTGGAGCCGGGGCGATCGTAGGTAATCTCGCGGATATCGTTGCCGTAGAGGTCGACGTTGTACATCGGCTGCCGGTCGTCCGGGGCTGCCGCCACCTGCGAACCGGGGCGCGACATCGGGCCGGCCACGCGCGGCGCTGCACCCATCTGCGCCGACGGGCCGAGATAGCGCAGCGAACTGATCGAGCCACCCTGGTCGCCAAGGTTGGCCACTTCGCCTTCCACCTCGCGGCAATCGGTCTGGTAGCCTGCATCCATGCACACCAGCCAGCGGCCTTCGGCCACCAGCGACCAGGCATAGTCATTGGCCGACCCGTCGAAGCCTTCGGCAGCCGTCACCGATTGCAGGTTGGCGGTATCGGCATGGATCACCACGGGGGCGCCTTGCAGCCCCTCCTCATTGTACAGCGTGATCGTGCCGCGCGCGTCGTCGGGGCTGGCCAGCGCGGCATTGAGCAGCGGCGCACCGGCAACCACGGCGGCCAGCAGGCCAAGGGGGACAATGGTCCATTTCCTCATCGCATATCTCCTGTCCGCACCCGCCAGGGCATGGCGGCGGGCGCTCCATTCCCGAAGAACAGGAAACCCGCGCCAGACCGGACAAGGCCGATCCGCCGTCCGTTGTCGCTGTCCGCTTTTCCGGGCCGATCCTGTCTTGTCAGGCAGGAACACGGGAGACGGGACATGAAGCAGGGGTTTGTTGCAGTCGCATTGCTGGTGCTGGCCGGATGCGGAGCGGGTGCAGATGACACGGCAACAGCGCCGGAGGCGGCAGCGGCAGCGCCCGCCGCCGGGGAATCGGCCGCTCCCCGCATCGCAGCCAGCCGCGCGGAGGTGGAACAGGCATGGAAATGCCGCGGGCTGATGTCCGCCGCCTTTGCCGCGCGCACGGTGCTGGCCGACGACATGCCGGGCGAACTGGAGCAGCTCGACAGCGGCAACGCGATGTACTGGACCGAGCGCGCCAGCCAGCTGGAAACCAGCGAGATGACCGACGACGAGCTGGACCTGCTGGTGGCCACTTCCACCCGCGTGCTGGCCACCCGCCAGGCCGTGGACGCCGCGCTGCCGGAAATCGTCGCCTGCCTCGACGCGCAGCGGGCGGGCTGACCGCTTGCCGCGATTCGAAGGGGTGACACGGCCCGATCTTCGCGCCATCACCGGCTGCGATGGATTACGATTCTGCGGCTGGAAAGCCGGGGGAAAGCAGGGTGTTGGTGGATGCCCTTTACCCGCAACTGAAGAAGATCGCCCGCGATCTGGGCTGGCGCTACAGCGCAGGGGAGACGATGCGCTCCACCGCGCTGGTCAACGAATGCTACCTCAAGCTGCGCCATGCCGCGGGCTTCGCGGACGAAGCGCATTTCCTGCGCACGGCGGCGCGCGCGATGCGGCAGATCCTGGTCAACCACGCCGAAGCGCGCAGCGCGGCCAAGCGCGGCGGAGGCAAGGCGGCTGAAGCCTTCGAGGACGACCTGCCCGATGTGTACTGGGAAAGCGACGAGCAGCTGATCGCGCTGAACGATGCGCTGGAACGGCTGGCCGCCTATGCCCCCCGGCTGGCGCAGGTGGTGGAGCTGCGCTTCTTCG
>JAGREI010000402.1 GCA_020446625.1 Erythrobacter sp. | reverse complement strand
TTGCCGACGTAGAGCACGTCGCCGCGCGCATCCAGCATCCGGTAGACGCCGGGACGCGGCTTCAGCGTCTTGAGCACTTCGCGGATCGCCTCCACGCCCGCCGCCAGGTCGGGCTGGGTGCTGCCCTTCACCGTGTAGGTGGCGCGCTCCTCGTTGAAGCGTTCGGCGCCTCTGGGGTCGGGCGGGGATCCGGCTTCGCTGCGGCTCATGCCGCGACAGATAGGCGCTGGCGGCCATGCTGCCAAATGGCACCGGGCAAAAATGTTGGCAGGATAATGCCCGGCGCGGTAAGCCCTGCCGATGATCGACCTGCGCCAGATCGTTGCCGAGGCCGTGCTCGATGGCGCCGACGTGCGCGTGCGGCTGGCACAGGCGGGCGTGCCTGTCCCCCAGATCGCGGAGCTGGCGCGGCAGGCCGAAGCCGATCCCATCGTCATGGCCGCGCGCCGCCTGCACCGCCGGGTGGAAAAGCGCGACTGGACGCTGGGCCTGCACGCCCGGCTGGCGAAGGTGGGCAGCGATGGCCTGACGATCCCGCGCGTCCACGCCATCGAACCGGACGAGTTCTTCCGTACCTACTACGCCGCCAACCGCCCCGTGGTGCTGACCGGGCTGGTGGATCACTGGCCCGCGCTGGCGAAATGGTCGCTCGACTATCTCGACCAGACCGTGGGCCACGCCGTGGTGGAAGTGCAGGCCGAACGCACCAGCGCGGCCGACTACGAACAGGCGAAGGACCGGCACAAGCGCACCACGCCCCTGCGCAACATCACCGCCGCCATGCGCCAGGTGGAGGCCAGCAACGACTTCTACCTCACCGCCTATAACGACACCCGCAACAAGGCCGCGCTGGCACCCTTGTGGGCGGACCTTGGCCCCATATCGGTGCTGCAAGCCAGCGGAGGGCAGGACGGATTCTTCTGGCTTGGCCCCAAAGGCACGCTGACCCCCTTCCACCATGATCTGACCAACAACCTGCTGGTGCAGGTGATGGGCCGTAAACGCTGCCTGCTGGTGCCAAGCTGGGAAGTGGCGCGGATGCGCAACACGGTGCATTGCTTCTCCGCCCGCTCGCCCGCCGACTGGGACCGCGACGATCCCGCCCTGCCCCCACTGCTCGAATGCACGATCGGCCCCGGCGACGCGCTGTTCCTGCCCATCGGCTGGTGGCACCATGTGGAGGCGCTGGACCATTCGATCAGCATGAGCTTCACCAACTTCGCCGCCGACAATGCCTTTTACGAGGATTACCCGGCGGATACGCGGTTCTAGGGGGAAAAGACGATCAGCCAGCAACTCACGGCCCCGCCGCGCACCGTCGGCCTGTTCGGCGCCATGCTCTTCCCGCTGAACGGCATGATCGGCGCGGGCATCTTCGGGCTGCCGGCGGTGATCTTTGCGGCGGTCGGCAACTTCGCCCCGTGGATGATGCTGATCGGCGGGATTCTCTTCCTGCCGCTGGCGCTGTGTTACGGCTGGATGGCCGCGCGGTTCGATCACAGCGGCGGCTCGATGCTTTACGGCGCGGCGGCCTTCGGGCGGTTCACCGGGTTTCAGGCCGGCTGGGCGCGCTACACCTCTGCCATCGTGACGGCGGCGGCCAATACCCATGTCATCATCACCTACCTGGGCGCGCTGTTTCCGGTGTTGCAGAACCCGGCAGTGGTGCCCTGGGCCGCCACGCTGGTGATCGTGGCCATTACCGCCATCAACTATCGCTCGATGCGCGTATCGGTGGGCACGCTGGGCCTGCTGACCGCGATCAAGCTGCTACCGCTGCTGGCGCTGGTGATCGCCGGGGCCGTGGTGGGATCGGTGCGCGGCGAGGTGGTGCTGCCCCAATTCGGCCAGGTCGAAGCGGTGATCCTCACCACCTATTACGCCTTCATCGGGTTCGAAGGCGTGGTGGAGGCGGCAGGCGAGGTGAAGGATCCCAAGCGCGCCGTACCGCGCGCCATCATCTCCATGGTGACAGGCGTCACCCTGTTCTACGCGCTGATCATCTGGGCCTACACCGCGCTGGGCGCCGATGCGGGTGACGAAGGCAATGCGCTGGCCACGGCGGCGGGCAATGCCATGGGCGCGGCTGGCACGCTGGCGCTGGTGGTGGCCGCCAGCATCAGCAGCGCGGCCAACAACTTTGCTTCCGGGGTCGCGATCCCGCGGCTCAGTTACGGCATGGCGGAACAGGGCGCGCTGCCGCGCTGGTTCGCCAAGGTCCACCCGCGCTTCGGCACCCCGTCCAACGCGATCCTGTTCTACGGCGTGGCGGCGGTGGCCTTCGGGCTGTGGGAAGGGTTCGCCGTGCTGGCCGTGGCAGGCACGCTGATCCGGCTGATCACCTACCTCATCACCTGCCTGGCCTTGCCGGTGCTGGAAAAGCGCGACGGAGGAATCGTGCCGCTGCATTTCGCCTGCGTGGTGCTGGCGCTGGTGGGGACGCTGTTCGTCGGCAGCTTTGCGCCGTTGCAGGCTTGGATCGTGCTGGCGGGAATCGTCACGCTTGGAACCGTGCTCTATTTCATCGCCGCGCGGCAGCAGCCGGTGACCGGGGCCGCCTGATGTCCGATACCCTTGACGCGATCGTGCTCGGCGGCGGGGCTGCCGGACTATTCTGCGCCGCCGTGGCGGGGCAGCGCGGGCGCAATGTGCTGGTGCTCGAACGCGCGGAGAAGGTGGGCAAGAAAATCCTGATCTCGGGTGGCGGGCGGTGCAATTTCACCAACCTGGGCGCTGGCCCGGCGAATTACCTTTCCGCCAACCCGCATTTCGCCAAGTCTGCCCTCGCCCGTTTTACCCCGCGCGATTTCCTGGCGCTGGTGGAGAAGCACCAGATCGCCTGGCACGAGAAGACGCTGG
>JAGREI010000051.1 GCA_020446625.1 Erythrobacter sp. | reverse complement strand
CGTAGCCTTGCAGCATCGTCAGCCCCAGCGAGTGAAAAAAGACGCCGACTTCGGGGTTGAGCGGCGCGCCGCCTGACACCAGCGCCTTGATCCGCCCGCCGAACCGGGCGCGGATCTTGGGGCGCAGGGTGGCGGCCAGCAGCAGCTCGTCGGGCTTCGACAGCAGCCCCGCCCTGCCCGCCACCTGCTTTTCGCCCAGCCGCAGCGCGCGGCCCAGCAGGAAGCGGGCCAGCTTGCCCTGCTTGGCGATGGCCTTCATGGTCTTGTCGCGCAGCACTTCGAACACGCGCGGGACCACGATCATGAAGGTGGGCCGGGCCTCCTCCAGGTTGCTCGAAAGCTTGTCCAGCCCTTCGGCAAACCAGATGTCGGCACCCAGCCCGATCGGCAGGTACAGCCCGGCGGTGTGCTCCATCGCGTGGCTCAATGGCAGGAACGAGAGGAAGCGTTCCTCGCCCCAGCCGAATTCGCGCGCCAGCAGGTCTGCCGCCGCGCCCGCGTTGTGGAGGATGGCGCCGTGGTGCAGCATCACCCCGCGCGGGGCGCCGCTGGTGCCGCTGGTGTAGATGATGCAGGCCATGTCCTGCCGGGTGACCGGGGCCATGCGCGCTTCCACCGCCGCGCGCGCGGCGACCGGGTCGCCTACGATCATGTCCTGCCAGCGGTGGAGGTCGAACATGCCCGATTGCGCGGTGGACACGCCTTCCATCACGATGACGTGCCGCGCCTTGCCGGTCTTCATGATCGCCGGGAACAGCGGCTTGGCCAGCTTGGCGTCGGATACGATCACCGCCGACGCCCCCGAATCGTTGAGGATGTGGCAGTGATCGCCTTCGGTATTGGTGGTATAGGCGGGCGTGGTGACGCAGCCCGCCGCCATGATCGCAAGGTCGGCAATCGCCCATTCGGGGCGGTTCTCGGACACGATCACCACCCGGTCGCCCGCATCGAGCCCCAGCTGGCGCAGGTTTTCCGCCAGCACGCAGACCATCTCGGCGGCGCGGGCATAGGAGATCGGCGTCCACACGCCGTCGATCCTGGCGGTGAGGAAGGGCTTGTCGCCCTGCTGGTCCGCCCGCTGGAGGAACAGCGCGACGAGGTTGGGTGCGGTATCGATCTCGCTCAGTTGCACTTCCTGCGATCCTCCTGCCGACCGGTTGCCCCGGTTACATGTCGATCGCCGGAGTTAGGCCGCCGTCGCTGCATGGGCAAGGGTGCTGCGTTGCCAGCCGGGATTGGCGTGCCTAAGGTCCGTGCCATGTCGCTTCCCCGTATTTGCGCCGCCGCCTTCGCGCTGGTTCTCGCCTCCTGCACAGCCGTTACCACGCCGGTGGCGCCTGCTGCCTCGCCCCCGCAGGCTGTGGAGACGGTCGAGCCCTTCGTGATCGCCGCCAACCCGCTGGCGGCGCAGGCGGGGATGGAGGTGCTCGAACGCGGCGGATCGGCGGCGGACGCGGCGCTGGCGGTGCAGGCCATGCTCTCGCTGGTGGAACCGCAAAGCTCGGGCATGGGCGGCGGGGCCTTCCTCAACTACTTCGACGCCGCCAGCGGCGAGGTGACGATCTACGACGGGCGCGAGACGGCCCCGGCGCAGGCGAGCCGCACCATGTTCCTCGACAATGCCGGGCAGCCGCTGAACTTTCGTGATGCCGTGGTGAGCGGGCGCGCAACCGGGGTGCCTGGCGCGGTGGCGGCGCTGGCCCTGCTGCACGAGGAGCACGGGCTGCTGCCGTGGGACGGGCTGTTCGACAGGGCGATCGCCACGGCGGAGCAGGGCTTCGTTATCAGTCCGCGGCTGGGCGGGTTCCTCACCCGCGACTACCCGCAACTGGCGCAGCCCGATGCCGCCGCCTATTTCTCGCGCCCCGACGGCACGCGGATGCAGACCGGCGACGTGCTGCGCAATCCCGCCTATGCCGGGTTCCTGCGCCGCCTGTCGGAACACGGGGTGGAGGCGCTCTATCGCGGCAGCACGGCCGCGCAGATCGTCCAGCGCACGCGCGAGGCGCCGCTGGGCGGCAGCATGACCATGGCGGACCTGGCGAACTATCGCCCCGTGCGCCGCCAGCCGGTCTGCGCGCCGTGGCACCAGTACCGCGTCTGCGCTCCGCCGCCGCCTTCCAGCGGGGCGGCCATGCTCGAACTGCTGGGTCTGCTGGAGCGGACCGACATCGCCACGCGCGGGCCGGACGATCCGCAGGCATGGTACCTCTTCGCGGAGGCGAGCCGGCTGATGTACGCTGATCGCGATGCCTATTTCGGAGATGGCGACTTCGTGCAGGTGCCGGTGACGGGCTTGCTCGACCCGGCCTATCTCGATGCTCGCGCCGCGCTGATCGGCCCGCAGGCGGCGGCCACGGTGACGGCAGGCCATCCCGCGGGCGCGCCCATGGCCATGGCCGACCTGACGCGCGAACCGGCAGGCACATCGCACTTCATCGTGCGCGACCGGCAAGGCAATGTGCTGTCGATCACCACCACGGTGGAATCGATCTTCGGCACGGGCCGCATGGTCGACGGCTTCTTCCTCAACAACCAGCTGACCGACTTCGCCTTCAACCCCTTGCAGCCCAACGGCGAGGAAGCGCCCAACGCGGTGGCGCCGGGCAAACGCCCGCGCAGCTCGATGGTGCCGCTGATCCTGCTCGACAGCCAGGGCCACTTCGCCGGGGCAATCGGCTCGGCGGGCGGCAATTCGATCCTCGCCTATGTCGGCAAGACGCTGGTGGCGGCGGTCGACTGGGGCCTGCCGATGCAGCAGGCGCTGGCCCAGCCCAACCTGGTGGCGCGGGGTGATCGGCCGATGGGCGAAGTCGGTGCCTTCGATCCGTCAGTGCTGGCCGGGCTGGCCGAACGCGGCATCGACCTGGCGCCGGGACAGGGGGAAGATTCGGGCGTTCACGGCGTGCTGATCCGCGATGGCCATGTGGACGGCGGTTATGACCCGCGCCGCGAGGGCGTGGTGCTGGTTGGAACGCGCTAGACCCTTTTCGGACCCGTTCAGCCCTCTTCAGTCCCCACCGCTTCGGCCACCGAGGCAAAGCCGTCGCGCGCCATCAGGCGCTCGAGTCCGGCGGTGATCTCGCGGGCGATCCCCGGTCCGCGATAGGTCATGGCGCTGTAGAGCTGCACCAGGCTGGCCCCGGCGCGGATGCGTTCCCAGGCGTGCTCTGCCGTGGCGATGCCGCCCACGCCCACCAAGGGGATCGCCCCGCCCGCTGCCTTGCGGAAGGCGCGCAGCTGCCCCAGCGCCAGTTCGCGCAAGGGTGCGCCCGACAGCCCGCCCGCCTCGCCCTTGTCGCGCGCCATGAGCGGCGGGCGAGAGATCGTGGTGTTGGAGACGATTATCGCGTCAATTCCGTGCGTTAGAGCAGCCTCGACGATCCGCGCGGGTGCCTCCGCATCGAGATCGGGGGCGACCTTGAGGAAGACCGGCGGATCGCCTTGCTGCCGGTTGCTGGCCACGGCCGCCAGCAGGTCATGCAGTTCCCTGTCGCCCTGCAAGTCACGCAGGCCAGGGGTATTGGGCGAGGAAATGTTGATCGTCACATAGTCGGCAACGTCCGCCATCGCCCGCACTCCGGCGACATAGTCGGCCACCCGGTCGGTCGAATCCTTGTTCGCCCCCACGTTGGCCCCCACGATCCGCCGCCCGTCCCGCCCTGCGCTGCGGTGGGCAAGGCGCTGGTGCGCGGCCTCCAGCCCGTGATTGTTGAACCCCATGCGGTTGATCACCGCGCCATCCTGCGTCAGGCGGAACAGCCGCGGTTTCGGATTGCCCGGCTGCGGGCGCGGGGTGATCGAACCGACCTCGACATGGCCGAAGCCCAGCCCCAGCAGCGGATCGAAGACCTCGGCATCCTTGTCGAACCCCGCCGCCATGCCCAGCGGGTTGGGAAAGGCAATCCCGGCCACTTCGGTGGCCAGCGGACCGCCCGGCTTTGCGGGCTGCCCGGCAGGCATCAGCTTGAGCGCGGCGATGGCCAGGCCATGCGCGCGTTCGGGATCGAGCAGGAACAGGGCCGGGCGGATCAGCGAATAGAGCATGGCCAGCCATTGGCAGCTTGCGGGGAGCACTGGCAATCCCCGACCCTGGCTTTGCCGCAATTTGTGGGCGCCGACGAGAATGTCGCCTTCTTACAATTGGCCGGACTCGGTTTGCGCTAGGACGAATGTGCGACCCGAAGGGCTCGAAGCTGAGGCTGCGAGTTCTCCACTGAAGAGGGCGGTCACCCGGTAACCGGGGGGCCGCCCTTTTTTTGCGCCTTTCGCAGCGGGCCGGCATTCGTTACGCAAGCAACGAGAATCAACAGGATGATGCCAGTGACCAAGCTTTCCTTCCGTCTTGCCATTTGCCTTTCGACCGCGCTGACACTGGTGCCGCTCGCCGCAGCGCCATCGCTTGCCGCCGCGCAGGAGGTGGCTGCGGAAGAAGCCGTTCCTGCCGACATCAACGAATTCTTCGACGCATACGATGCTGCCCAGCTTGCCATGTCGCCGCAGGGCAAGGCCTATCGCGGCATTCGCGATGCCGACTACGGGCTCTGGAACGATCGTAGCGAGGCGGCCGAGGATGCGCGCGACCAGTTGCGCCGCGACTGGCTGGCGAGGATGCGGGAAGGCTATGATTTCAACAGCCTGTCGGCGGCAGACCAGCTTTCCTACCGCCTGTTCGAGGAAAGCGCGGCGCGCGCCGAACTGCTCGATCCCTATCGCGACTATGGCTGGTTCTTCGACCAGATGAATGGCGAGCAGTCGGGTATTCCGGCCTTCCTCATCAACACCCACATCGTCCAGAACGTCGATCACGCGCGCGCCTATGTCGAACGGATTCGCGGCATCGGGCCGATGCTCGATACGCTGGTCAGCCGTTCGGCCGGGCAGGCCGACGCAGGCGTGATGCCGCCCGACTGGGTCTATCCCTATGTGCTGTCGGACATCACCAACCTGCTCGATGCGGGCATGGACAATGCCGTGCTGGAGGATTTCCGCGCCAAGGTGGCCGCAGTCGACCTGCCCGAGGACGAGGCCGGCTCGCTGGTAACCGATGCCGAAACCGCCTGGGCCGAAGCCGCCGCGCCCGCCTATCAGCGCCTGCAAGCCGAAATGCTGCGCCAGCAGGCCATGGCGCCCACCGATGACGGCATCTGGCGCCTGCCCGAAGGCGACGCCTATTACGAAGCGCTGCTGCAATACTATACCACCACCGATCTTTCCGCCGAGGAGATCCACCAGATCGGCCTGCGCGAAACCGCGCGCATCCATGACGAGATGCAGGCGATCATGCAGCAGGTGGGCTTCGAAGGCAGCTTGCAGGAATTCTTCGAATTCACCCGCACCGATCCGCGCTTCTACTACACCACCCGCGAGGATTACCTCGCCAATGTGCAGCAGGTGATCGATGCGATGGAAGCGCGACTGCCCGACTTCTTCGTTACCCTGCCCGAATTCGACTTGCAGGTGCGCGCGGTGGAAGCCTTTCGCGAACAGAGCGCGGGCAAGGCCTTCTACCAGTCGCCTGCGCCCGACGGTTCGCGGCCCGGCACCTATTACGTCAACCTCTACAATCTCAATGACATGAGCCGCAACGAGCTGGAGGCGCTGGCCTATCACGAGGGCGTTCCCGGCCACCACCTGCAACGCGCCATCCAGACCGGGTTGGGTGAACTGCCGCCCTTCCGCCGGTTCGGCGGGTTCACCGCCTATACCGAAGGCTGGGGCCTCTATTCGGAGGAACTGGGGCGCGACATGGGCTTCTACACCGATCCCTATTCGGACTTCGGGCGCTTGCAGATGGAGCTGTGGCGCGCCGGGCGGCTAGTGGTGGATACCGGCTTGCACCACCAGCACTGGAGCCGCGAGGAGGCCATCGCCTGGCTCACCGAGAACACCCCCAATCCGGCGGGCGATATCGAGAAGGCGATCGAACGCTATATCGTCTACCCCGGCCAGGCGACCGCCTACATGATCGGCAAGCTGAAGATCATGGAGCTGCGCCAGCGCGCGCAGCAGGCGCTGGGCGAGGACTTCGACATTCGCCAGTTCCACGAGGAAGTGCTGCGCAACGGCCCCCTGCCGCTGTCGATCCTCGAGGAACAGATCGACGCCTGGATCGCTGCGCAGGCACACTGAGCAGCAGGCGGGGGCAGGCAGGATGAGGTTGGCAAGATGAAGCGCGAGCAGCTGGCGGGTGGTGACCTGACGCCGCCCAACCGCTTCACGCTCGACTACATCCCGCCGCAGGGGCCGGTGGCCGACCTTGTCACCACCTTCTACCATTTCCGCTGCGACGACCCGCTGGTGCGCGATATCCAGCCCGCCGCCGTGGGCCACCTGTCGCTGTTCCCCTACGGGGTCGGCAGGATGACCTTGCCGCAGGGTGGCCACGATGCATCGCACGGGGTCAACCTGCTCACGCCGTTTGCGCAGGCGGTGCCGTTCGAAGTGGACGGGCCGTTTCACGCGATCGGCGCGGCGCTCTCGCCGCTGGGCTGGGCGGCGCTGACCGGCCTGAACGCGCAGGACCATGCCAACCGGCTCTATGCCGCCGCCGACTGGCTGCCCCCGGCGATCACCGAAACCGGAGAGCGGCTGTGCGCCGCCTATCGCCAAGGCACCATGGATGCAGGTGCAATCGCCGCCGAACTGGGGCAGGTGATCCTCGCCCATGCCCGGTTGCCGCGCCCGAAGCACCTCGAGCTGATGGCGCAGACCGGGCGCTGGCTGGCGAGCGGCCTCTTGCCCGATGTCGATGACCTTTACGCTGCCAGCAAGTTCTCGCGCCGCCAGACGCAGCGGCTCGTGCAGCAGTACTTCGGCCTCTCGCCGGTGGCCTTGCGGCGCAAGTACCGCGCGCTGCGGGCGGGGGGAATGCTCTCGCAACCGACGCTGGCACCCGAGGAGGAGGCGGCCCTGGCCGAAGCCTTCTACGACCAGCCGCACATGATCCGCGAAATCCGCCACTTCGTGGGCCGCACCCCGGCGCGGCTGGGCGATCCGGATTCGCCCTACCTCAACGAACTGATCGCATCGAAGAACCTGCGCGAGATCTATCGCTAGGCGCGAACGACTCGCAATAATGCGAAATGGCTTGATTCCGCGCTTTTTGCGCATAGGTGGCCAATCGGAACGAATTGGTCCGATTAAGCATGCGACTCAGCAACCTTGCCGATTACGCCGTCGTGACGATGGGCGCTGCGGCCCGCCATTGCGGCGGGGGCCGGACCTCGGCTGCCGAACTGGCAGCGGAGACGGGCCTGCCCGCGCCCACGGTGCAGAAGGTGGTCAGCAAGCTGACCGCGGCGGGACTGCTGCGCTCGGCGCGTGGCACCGGCGGCGGGCTGCAACTGGCGCGCCCGGCGGCGGCAATCAGCCTGGCGGACATCGTCGAGGCGGTGGAAGGGCCGATCGCGCTCACCTCCTGCGTCGACGAGGGGCGGCATGACTGCGCGCTGGAAGGCGCCTGCTCGGTCCAGCCGCACTGGCCGGTGGTGAACAAGGCGCTGCGCGGTGCGCTGGCGGAAGTCAGCCTGGTGCAGCTGGCGCGGCTCGAGCCCGCAAAGGCGGAAATGGCATGACCGACGAAGTTGAAACTCAAGATCGCGCCGCGCGCGATGCCGCAGCCCGCGCAGCGGACTACGAACACGGCTGGTCGGCGGATATCGACACTGAGTTCGCCGAAAAGGGCCTGACCGAAGACACCGTCCGCTTCATCAGCGCCAAGAAGGACGAGCCGGAATGGATGCTCGAATGGCGGCTGAAGGCGTTCCGCCTGTGGCAGACCATGGAGGAGCCCGACTGGGCCAAATTGGGCTATCCGGCGATCGACTACCAGGACGCCTACTACTACGCCGCGCCGAAGAAGAAGGCCGCGCTGGCTTCGCTCGATGAACTCGATCCGGAGATCAAGGCGGTCTACGACAAGCTGGGTATTCCCGTTGCAGAACAAGAGGTTCTGGCGGGCGTCGAAGGCGCGCGCAAGGTGGCGGTGGACGCGGTG
>JAGREI010000401.1 GCA_020446625.1 Erythrobacter sp. | reverse complement strand
GAATTCCACCAGCACCGGCTGGGCGCGGAAATCGAGGACGAGCAGTACGTCGACGCCGAAGTCGCCTTCTTCGATGACGTGGTGGCAGGCGTGATCGCGCGGATCGAGGAGATCGACGCGCTGCTGCTGGGCAAGCTGGCCGAAGGCTGGACGCTGGCGCGGCTGGACAAGACCATGCTCCAGATCCTGCGCTGCGGCGCCTACGAACTGCTGGCCCGCGCCGATGTGCCGGTGGCCAGCGCCATCAGCGAATACGTCGACGTGGCCCACGCCTTCTTCGACGAGCGCGAGGCGAAATTCGTCAACGGCGTGCTGGATGCCTTGGCGAAGCAGGTGCGCAGCTGACCGAAACCGACTTCATCGAGGCCCTGCGCCTGCTACCGCTCCACCCCGGAGCGCGCGGGCTGGCCGATGATTGCGCGGTGATCGAACTGGGCGGCGAAACGCTGGTCATCACGCACGATGCCATGATCGAAGGCCGCCACTGGCTGCCCGCGCAGGACATGGCCGACGTGGCGTGGAAGCTGGTCGCCACCAACCTGTCAGACCTTGCCGCCAAGGGTGCCGAACCCATCGGCGTGCTGCTGGGGCATACGCTGGGCCGCGATGACGAGCGGTTCCTGGCGGGCCTGCGCGACGTGCTGGAACACTACGGCGTCCCGCTGCTGGGCGGGGATACCGTGGCCGGAGGTGGCGCGCGAACCCTCGGTCTGACCGCGCTGGGGCGAGCGACCTGCACGCCGGTGCCGTCACGCGGTGGGGCACAGGTGAGCGACCAGGTCTACGTCACCGGCCGGATCGGCGCGGCCATGCTGGGGTTCGAGGCGCTGCGCGATGGCACGGGCCACGATGCCAGCGCCTATGCCCGCCCCATGGCCCGGCTGGCCGAAGGGCAGGCACTCGCGCCGCTGGCCACGGCGATGATGGACATTTCGGACGGCCTGCTGCTCGACGCGTTCCGCATGGCCGAAGCCAGCCAGGTCTCCATCGCCCTGGCCAGTGCCAGCGTGCCGCTGGCCGATGCTGCCCGCCCCCTGCCCTGCATGACCTGGGGCGACGATTACGAACTGCTGTTCACCCTGCCCGCCGGGATCGCCCCGCCGGTGGCCGCCGCCCGCATGGGCCAGGTCGAGCCGCGCGGTTTTGCCCCGCTGTTCCTCGACGGCGAGGGCGTGATCAGTGCGCAGGGGCTGGGATTCGTCCACGAACAGGGCTGATATCGCCCCTGCGAGGGGAAAAGCCGCCTTGCGCCCCGCTTTCGGCCTTGTGCATCCGCGCCACTTTGCCTAGCCAAGCCCCACCTACGGACCCGGCAATACCGGGCCGTTTTCATATGTAGTGGGGACACAAGGGTCATGGACCTCGTCATTTACGCTATCATTGCTGGCTTGCTGGCCGTCGTTTACGGCGCCTTCACCAGCCGCCAGGTGCTGTCTGCCAGCGCCGGCAACGAGAAGATGCAGGAAATTGCCGACGCCATTCGCGTGGGCGCACAGGCTTACCTCAACCGCCAGTACACCACGATCGCCATTGTCGGCGTGGTCGTGGCGGTGCTGGTGGGCGTGTTCCTCGGCCCGATCAGCGCCGTGGGCTTCCTGATCGGTGCAGTACTGTCGGGTGTCGCAGGCTATATCGGCATGAACATCTCGGTGCGGTCCAACGTGCGCACCGCGCAGGCCGCTTCGCAGGGCCTCCAGTCGGGCCTGACCATGGCCTTCCGCGCCGGTGCCATCACCGGCCTGCTGGTGGCGGGCCTGGCGCTGCTGGCGATCTCGGTGTTCTACTGGTACCTCACCGGTCCCGGCGAATATGCCGTGAACGATCGCAAGGTGGTGGATGCGCTGGTGGCGCTGGCCTTCGGCGCTTCGCTGATCTCGA
>JAGREI010000050.1 GCA_020446625.1 Erythrobacter sp. | reverse complement strand
GTCTCCAGCGTGATCGTGATGGACTATTCCAGCATCGTCTGGGCCACGCTGTACGGCTGGCTGTTCTTCGCCGCCCTGCCGGTGGCCACCACCTGGCTGGGCGTGCCGCTGGTGGTGGGCGCCGGACTGATCATCACCTGGCGCGAGCGGGTGCTGGCGCAGCGCGCCTTTGTCGACCAGCGCGTTGGAACCTGATCCGCGTTAGCGGGTTATTCAGGGTGATCCCCGCACAATCAGGGAACCAAGGACAAGGACAAGACCATGGCTCGCAAGATCATCATCGCCGTCACCGCCAGCCTGATCGCGCTCAGCGCCACCGCCTGCAACACCGTGCGCGGCATGGGGCAGGATCTCGAATCGGTGGCGGACGACGTCGACCAGGCGATTTAGGCGCCAGACCCGGCATTTCGACCTGTGGAGGGTCGCAAGGCGCCCGCCGGAGCGATCCGGCGGGCGCTTCACGTCAGGGCTTGCGCCACACCAGCGTGAGGTTGTTGGCAGGCATTGCGTGGCGCGCGGTGCGTTGCAGCCCTTGCGCTGCCGCCAGTTCGTCCAGCCATGCCACCTGGCGCAGGCCCCATTCCGGATTGCGCGCCTTCAGGCTGGCGTCGAAGGCCAGGTTCGATTCGGTGGTTTCCACCTCCGCCTCCACAAACGGGCCGTAGATCAGCAGCGGTGCGCCGGCGGGCAGCAGGCGACCGGCGGCGGCAAACAGGCCCTGGGTGGCGGCGCGCGGGCTGATGTGGGTCATGTTCACGCACAGCATGGCGTCGGCGGCGCTGACGGGCCATGCGGGCTGCGATGCATCCAGCCGGATCGGGGCGAGCAGGTTGGCCCCTCCCTCCTCCGCGCGCCAGGCCGCGATCGAGGCCAACGCCTCTGGGTCGGGATCGCTGGGCTGCCATTGCCAGCCGGGGAATGCCTGCGACAGGTAGACCGCGTGTTCGCCGCTGCCGCTGGCCACTTCCAGCAGCAGGCCGCCAGCACCCAGTTCCTGCGCCAGCACCGCGCGGATCGGCTCGCGGTTGCGCAAGGCTGGCGGCGCGTGGCGCTTGCTCATCGCTTGATCCGGATCGAGGACTTGGCCCCCTTGCGCGCGCGCTTCTCGCGGATCGCCATCCACGCCAGCAGCCCCGCCGGACCGAACAGGAAGGTGAGCAGCAGCACCGGGGCCTGCACGACCTGCGAAAAGCCCTTGTTGTCGGCATCGCGCGCGATCCACAGCCCGGTGAACAGGTCGAAGGCGAGGTAATGCACCCAGCCCACCACCACGCCGCCATCGCTGGCGAAGATCGCCCGCACGCCTGCGATACTGGTGAGCGAGGCCCCGCCATCTCCCGCGCCGTCCGCATCCAGCGCGCCCGTCAGCAGCAGCACCAGCAGCACGGCATAGACCAGGCACAGCAGCCCCGCCCCGGCATAGAACACTGCCGTCTGCGCCAGCGGCGTGCGCGGGGCGAGCACCAGCACGGCCCAGCACAGCATGGCCCATGCGTTTGCGATCCCGAACAGGCTATCCCACATTGCTGCTATCCTTGCTGCTGCGCGCCCACAATCCGGCGAGGATCGACCCTATCACCACATGGTAGACCGATGAAATCGCGCTGGGCACCGGGGCCAGCGCGGCCTGCATCGGATCGGCAAACTGGCTGGCGAAGCTGGGGGCAGAGGCAAGGCTGGCCCCCAGCCCCGAATTCTGCATCCCCACCTCGATACTGATGGTGCGCTGTTCCGCCACGCCGAAGCCCAGCAGGCGCGGCGCCAGCCAGCCCAGCGCGAAGCCGGTGGCGTGGAGGCCGAACACCGCCAGCACCAGCACGCCCGCGTGCGCTTCGATCAGGTCTTTCGAATTGGCCACGATCCCGCCCACGATCAGCACCACCACCGCCACCGATACCAGCGGCGAGACGACGGCGATGCGCCGCGTCAGCCCCGGCAGCAAGCGGCCCAGCGCTAGGCCCAGCACCACCGGCACCAGCACCACCGCCACCATCTGCTGGAACAGCGCCCAGCGGTCGATCTGGATGAACACGCCCGCCAGCCAGCCGGTCAGCAAGGGCGTCAGCACGATGGCGACCACGGTGGAACACATGGTCATGGTCACCGATAGCGCCACATTGGCGCGGGCGAGGTAGGCCACCACGTTGCTGGCCGTGCCGCCGGGGCAGCAGGCGACCAGGATCAGCCCCACCGCCAGCCCTGTTTCCAGCCCGCTCGCCATGGCCAGTGCCACGCCTGCCAGGGGCATAATGGTGAATTGCAACACCACGCCCGCCAGCACCGCGCGCGGCATGGCCAGCACGCGGGCGAAATCCTCCAGCGTCAGCGTCAGCCCCATGCCCAGCATGATCACGCCCAGCAGCACCGAGATCAGCGGCTGGCCCAGCACCTGCCCCTGCGCCACCCAGGTGAAATGCGGCGGCACGGCCCATGCCCAGCCCACGCCCAGCACGGTCCACAGCGCGAACAGGCCGGTGGCCTTCTCGAACAGTCTCGCCATTCCCCTCCCCCTTGTGCGCGCGTCAGCCAGGCGCCTTGAGCGCGGCCTGGTGGTGTTCGAATTCGCGCGCCAGCCGCACCAGCCCGTCATGCTCGTGGACGAACTGCCCCCCGGCCTTCATCGTGGCCGCGCCCAGCGCCGCATCGGCAACCGTGGTGGCCCTGATAGAGCGGTATTTCTCGCGCGATCCGTGCAGGAACAGGTCGCCCACCGGGGCCAGCACCTGGCCCATCTTCTCGAGGAAGCGGAAATCGTTCTGCCGCCGACCGCGCAGCAGGCTGGGGCGCAGAATGTCGAGCCGGTGGAGCTTCAATGCCTTCAGGTCCTTCTCGGTCTCGCCCTTCACGCGCATGTAGTTGTTCTTCGCATAGGGATCGGCGCCCACGGTGGACACCTGCACGAAGTTCGTCACCCCTGCCGCCTTGGCCGCCTTGCCCACTTCCAGCACCAGGTCGTGATCGACCGCGCGAAAGGCATCGCTGCTGCCCGCCTTCTTGTGCGTGGTGCCCAGCGCGCTGATCACGGCATGGGGTTGCAGCTGGGTGATGATGCCCGGCCATTGGTCGCTTTCGGCCAGCACCAGTTCCATCCGGGTGCCGGGCGGAAAGGGTATCTCGCGCCGGGCAAGCCCTTGCAGCGTGATACCCGCAAGGCTGGGCGAACGGGCGATGATGGTGCGCCCGATCAGGCCCGTGGCCCCCACCAGCAGGACGCGCAGCGGTTCAGACATTGGTCAGCCCTTCCGGCGCCTTGCCGAAGATCCGGGCATACTGGCCGATGGCGAAGGTATCGGTCATCCCGGCGATGAAATCGGCAATGTGCCGCGCGCGTTCGGGCTCTGCCGGGGGCAGCCGCTCGGCCCAGCCCGCGGTCATCAGGCCCGGATCCTGGTCGTAAGCGGCGTAGAGCCGCGCCACCACGCCGCGCGCGTTCTCGGCGGTGCGCAGCTGGGCTTCGTGGTGATAGAGATTGGCATACATGAACCGCTTCAGCGCGCGTTCCTGCTGCACCATCGCGGGCGAGAAGGCGGCCAGCGCGCACCCAGCGCCGCGCACCTCGGCCAGCGAACCGATCCCCTTCAGGTTGGCGCGGGTGGTTTGCAGCAGGTCGTTCACCATCACCCCGATCTGCGTGCGCACCAGCTCGCGCAATTGCTCCTCGCGCCGGGCGCGCGGGAAATGCCGCTCGATATCGCGCCACAGGCTGGCGATAAAGTCCAGTTCGAGCAGCTGCTCCAGCGTCAGGTAGCCCGCGCGCAGGCCATCGTCGATGTCGTGGTTGTCATAGGCGATATCGTCCGCCAGCGCGGCCACCTGCGCTTCCAGCGACGGCCAGCGCGCAAGGTCGAGCGGGAAGGCGGCGTCAAGCTCGGTCAGCGCCCAGCCGGGCCGTTCCACCGGCCCATTGTGCTTGGCCAGGCCCTCCAGCGTCTCCCAGCTGAGGTTGAGCCCCGGCACCCCGCAATAGGGGCTGTCGAGCCGCATCACCGTGCGCAGCGCGTGCTCGTTGTGATCGAACCCCCCGCGCGTCTTCAACGAGGCGTCGAGCGCCTCTTCCCCCGGATGGCCGAAGGGCGGGTGGCCCAGGTCGTGCGCCAGGCACAGCGCCTCGGTCAGGTCTTCGTCCAGCCCCAGTTCGCGCGCCACCACCCGGCCGATCTGCGCCACTTCCAGGCTGTGGGTCAGGCGGACGCGATAGTGATCGCCATCGGGCGCGACGAAGACCTGGGTTTTGCCCGCCAGCCGCCGGAAGGCGATCGAGTGGATGATGCGATCACGATCGCGCTGGAACGCGCTGCGCGGACCGCGCGCGCCCTGCCCCGGCTGCTCGAACTCTCGCCCGCGCGTCTGGGCGGGATCGGCGGCGTAGGGAGCGCGAGACATGGCAGACCGCTAGAAGCCGGTCCGCCTCGTGACAACGGGAACAGCGCGCGAACGTGGCGTAATTCGCGCCCGGACGGGGCGATTAATCGGCAATCATCCAGGCCGCCGCGGCATCGGCATGGATCGCGGTGCAATCGTAGATGGGGATCACGTTGGCGCTGGTGTCCACCACCTGCTCCAGCTCGGTATTGGCGAGGATCACTGCCTGCGCGCCGACCTTCTCGAAATCGACGAACATGGACCGCAGCGTGCGTTCGGAATCGCGGCTGACCTTGCCCAGCATCAGCTCGTCGTAGATGATCCGGTCGAGCGTTTCGACATTGCCCATCTCGGGCGGCAGCAGGTCGATGCCATAGGCCACCAGCCGCCGGCGATAGAAGCTTTCGGTCATCACGTTGCGGGTGCCGATCAGCGCGGCGCGCTCGATCCTGTCCTCGGCCATCTTGGCGCCCACGCATTCGGCAATGTGGAGGATGGGAACGCCCACCATGGCTTCCACCTCGCGATAGACCTTGTGCATCGAATTGGCGCCGATGATCAGCATTTCGGCGCCCGCTGCCTCCAGCCGCCGGGCCGAATCCCCGATGATCGCGGCGGCACGTTGCCAGTCGGCGTTGTCGTCCAGCCGGTAGAGCTGCGCGAAATCGAGGCTTTCGATCAGCATCGGCGCAGAGGCGGTCTTGTCGACGTGCCGCTGCACATAGCGATTGATGCGCTCGTAATAGGTGCGGGTGGAAACCCAGCTCATCCCGCCGATCAGGCCCAGCTTGTGCAACGTGTCATGCCCCCCATTGTCTTGCGTGACAGGCAGACCCTGCCAGCAGGCACCTTAACAGGGCATGGAGAGGTTCCGCGCCGCGATCAATCCAGCGACTTGACGATTTCCTCGACCATCTTCTTGGCGTCGGCCAGCAGCATCATCGTCTGGTCCATGTAGAACACGTCGTTGTCGACGCCCGCATAGCCCACACCGCCCATGCTGCGCTTGATGAAGAAGACCTGCTTGGCCTTGTCGACGTCGAACACCGGCATCCCGTAGATGGGCGATGTCTTGTCAGTCTTCGCCGCCGGGTTCACCACGTCGTTGGCGCCGATGATGAAGGCGACGTCGCACTGGGCGAATTCGCTGTTGATGTCCTCCAGTTCGAACACCTTGTCGTATTCGACGCTGGCTTCAGCGAGCAGCACGTTCATATGGCCCGGCATACGCCCCGCGACGGGGTGGATGGCGTACTTCACCTCCACGCCCTTTTCCTCGAGCAGGTCGGCCATTTCGCGCAAGGCGTGCTGCGCCTGTGCCACCGCCATGCCGTAGCCGGGGATGATGATGACCTTCTCCGCCTGCTCCAGCATGAAGGCCGCATCCGCCGCGCTGCCCTGCTTGTAGGGGCGCTGTTCCTTCGCCTCGCCGCCGCCCGCGCTGGCGTCGGCGCCGAAACCGCCCGCGATCACGCTGATGAAGCTGCGGTTCATCGCCCGGCACATGATATAGCTGAGGATCGCACCCGACGAACCGACCAGCGCGCCAGTCACGATCATCGCGGTGTTGTGCAGGGTGAAGCCCATGGCCGCCGCCGCCCAGCCCGAATACGAGTTGAGCATCGAGACGACCACCGGCATGTCCGCCCCGCCGATGGGGATGATCAACAGGAAACCGATTACGAAGGCGAGCACGGTCACCGCCACGATCAGCGGCATGGTGTCGGCAGGCTCTGCCATGGCGAACAGCGCGGTGAGCACCACGATGGCGAGCAAGGTGCCGAGGTTGAGCACGTGGCGACCGGGCAGCAGGATCGGGGAACCCTTCATCCGGCCCGACAGCTTGGCAAAGGCGATCACCGATCCGGAGAAGGTGATGGCACCGATGGCGATGCCCAGCCCCGCCTCGATCCGGCTGACCGCTTCGATATTGCCCGCCGCATCAAGGATGCCGAAGGCTGCGGGATTGAGGTAGGCCGCCCAGCCCACCAGCACGGCAGCAAGGCCCACCAGCGAGTGGAAGGCGGCGACCAGCTCGGGCATGGCGGTCATGGCGATGCGCCGCGCGATGGTGACGCCGATGATCGCGCCGATGGCGATGGCGGCGAAGATCTCGATCGCCACGCCCAGTTCGACGTTGAGGTTGACGGCGTCACCCACCGACTCGCGCACCATCGGGAAATGAGTGATCAGCGTGGTCACCACCGCGATGGCCATGCCGATCATGCCGTTGCGGTTGCCCGCGCGGCTGCTGGCGGGGCTGGAAAGCCCACGCAGCGCGAGGATGAAGAACACCCCCGCGACAAGGTAGGCCAGCGCCACCCAGGGGTTCACCGCAGCATGGCCGGCATCGGCGGCAGCGGCGGCAGAAAGGAAGGACAGGCCCATCACTTATCCTTCTTCTTGTACATGGCGAGCATCCGGGCCGTGACCGCGAAGCCGCCGAAGATGTTGATGCTGGCCAGCACCACGCCCAGCAGCCCCAGCCACTTCGACGCCGGGTTGCCCGAAGCCGCCGCCGCGATCAGCGCGCCGACGATGATCACCGAGGAGATTGCATTGGTCACCGCCATCAGCGGCGTNNTATGCAGCGCCGGGGTGACCGACCACACGACGTAATAGCCCACGAAGCAGGCCAGCACGAAGATCGAGAGGATTGATATGAAGTCCATCAGTTCGGAGCTCCGGAAAATCCTCCCCCCTTGGGGGAGGTGGCAGCCGCGCCAGCGGCTGACGGTGGGGGCCTATTTGCGCAATATCTCACGATGGCATCGGCGGCGGCCGTGACATCGCGCAGGACATCGGCCGCCGGGATCCTGAGCACATCGATACCCTGTCGGCGCAACCAGTGATCCCTTTCCACGTCACGGGATGGTTGGTCGCCCAGGTCATGGACAATGCCATCTACTTCGACCGCAATACGGCGATCTGCGCAGTAGAAATCGACCACGAATTCGCCAACCGGATGTTGTTTGCGAAATTTCACGTTCTGCGGTCTGCCACGCAGCTGCTTCCACAACAGCACTTCGGGCAAGGACATTTGCCTGCGAAGTTGGCGCGCACGCTTGAGTGAATTTGGCGAGTGGTCTTCCATTCAGCCCCCCACCGTCAGCGCTTCGCGCTGCCACCTCCCCCATGGGGGGAGGATTTGGGTGGCGCCGTTCGCGATCACCCCTTCAGCCTCTCGCTCACCACTTCGCCGCCGCGCGTCAGCCGGATCGCGTCACCGATTTCTGCGTCCAGCACGGGCTTGTTCGCCTCCTTGTCCCAGAAGGCATTGAGGAAGTTGAACAGGTTGCGGCTGAACAGCGCGCTGGCGTCCGCCGCCAGGTGCGCGGGCGTGTTCGAATAGCCCATGATGAAGACGCCGTGCTTCTCCACCACCTGATCGGGCACCGATCCTTCGACATTGCCGCCCTGCGCCACTGCCAGATCGAAGATCACGCTGCCGGGGCGCATGGTGGCGATCTGGGCGTCGGAAATCAGCCGGGGAGCCGCGCGACCGGGGATCAGCGCGGTGGTGATGACGATGTCCTGCTTGGCGATGTGGCTGCTTACCAGCTCGGTCTGCGCCTTCTGGTATTCTTCCGACATTTCCGTGGCATAGCCGCCGGAACCTTCGCCCTCGATACCCGCCACGCTCTCGACGAAAATCGGCTTGGCGCCCAGCGACTGGATCTGTTCTTTCGTGGCGCTGCGAACGTCGGTCGCGGAAACCTGTGCGCCCAGGCGCCGGGCCGTGGCAATCGCCTGCAAGCCCGCCACGCCCACGCCCATCACGAAGCACTTGGCAGCGGTGATGGTGCCGGCGGCGGTCATCATCATCGGGAAGGCGCGACCATACTGGTGCGCCGCCGCGATCACCGCCTTGTAGCCCGCCAGGTTGGACTGGCTGGAGAGCACGTCCATGCTCTGCGCGCGGGTGATGCGCGGCATGAATTCCATCGCCAGCGCCTCCAGCCCGGCCTTGGCATAGGCGTCCACCCGCTCACGCTGGCCGAAGGGATCGAAGGTGGCGGCCACCCATGCGCCGGGCTTGGCCCCCGCCAGCGCGGCCAGGTCGGGTGCCTGCACCCCCATCACCAGATCGGCATCGGCCACCACCCTGGCGACAGGCCCGACCTCGGCCCCGGCAGCGGCATAGTCCGCATCGGCAATGGCAGCTGCCAGCCCCGCGCCTTCCTCCACCGCCAGGCTGGCGCCCAGTGCGATCAGCTTCTTGACCGTTTCCGGCGTGGCCGCGACGCGGGTTTCCCCCGTGGCGCGTTCCTTCAGGACCGCGATTTTCATCCCCCCGGCGCTTCGCGTCAGGAAATCAGGATGACGATGATCGCCACGAGCAGCGCAATCAGCGGAACCGACCACTTCAGCAAGCTGATGAAACCGGCATAGGTGCCTTCGGCGGCCTTCATGTCCTGCGGATTGCCCATAATCTGTTTCTGCCTTCCCTGCGGGGTTATCGAGTTGGCAACGTCCTATCGCCGGTTGCCCGCCCGCTCAAGGGCCGGAACACCGTGAATGTGCCTTAATCGGCTCTTTACCCCACCCTGATACCACAGTCGCGAACACCCGGATCAACCGGGGTCAGGGGTATGGTGTGCATGGTTGAACCCGAACAGCGATTGCTGATGCTGATCGACAAGGAACCGGCGCAGAGCCGGTTGGTCAGCGCGCTCGCCGGGCGTGAAGGCTGGCGCGTGCTCCACGTCGACGACAGCGAAACGGCGATCGCCACGCTCGGCACGCGGCAGGGGATGCAGCTGTCCGCCATCATCCTCGACCAGGCCGTACCCGGCGATCGCGCTTGCGAATTGATTGCCGAACTGAAGGACCGGCGCCCCGCCATGCCGATCCTGATGCTGACCACCAGCACCAGCCCGCAACTGGCGGTGGAAGCCATGCGCGCAGGCGCCACCGACTACCTCGTCAAGCCCGTCGCGCCCGACCGGCTGATGCAGGCGCTGCGCAATTCGACTACCAACGAGGCACCGCAGGACGAGCTGATCCCGCTTTCCGAGAAGATGCCCGCCAACCTCGATTTCGACGCGATGATCGGCACCGCGCCCGGTTTCCGCGATGCCCTGGCCAAGGCGGCCAAGGCGGCGCGCGGGCATGGCCATGTGCTCATCGAAGGCGAAAGCGGCACCGGCAAGGAGATGCTGGTGCGCGCCATGCACGCCGCCAGCCCGCGCGCGCGCACCGCACTCCGCATGATCAACGTCGGCGGAGTGCCTGCCAGCAGCCTCGAATCGGTGCTGTTCGGGCACGAGAAGGGCGCCTTCGCCGGTGCCTTCGACCAGCAGGTTGGCGCCTTCCAGCACTGCGACGGCGGCACGCTGGTGCTCGACGAGGTCGACCGCCTGCCGCTGGACGTGCAGGACCGGCTCGCCACGGTGCTGGCCAGTGGCAGCGTGAAGCCGCTAGGCGCGCAATACGGCTTCAAGGTGGACGTGCGGGTGATTTCCGCGAGCAACCTGCCGCTGGCCGACATGGTCGCCACCGGCCATTTCCGCGCCGAACTGCTGGCCCTGCTGTCGCAGACCGCGATCGAGCTGCCGCCGCTGCGCCAGCGCAACCGCGATATCGGCGCGCTGACGCGCTACTTCCTCCACCAGATCGGCCAGCAGCCGGGCCTGCGCCCGCTGGGGATCACCTCCGACGCGCTGAAGCTGCTGGGCGGCTTCGACTGGCCGGGCAACGTGCGCCAGTTGCAGGCGGTGCTGTTCCGCGCGGCGGTGTTCTGCGACGGCGACGCGCTGACCGCCGACGACTTCCCGCAGCTGCGCGAGATCGTGGGCGATGCCGAACCCGTCAGCCGCGGCCCCGTGCGCGACAGCGCCGGAGTGATGCTCTACACCGAGGACGGCAACCTGCGCCCGCTGGAAGAGATCGAGGCCGA
>JAGREI010000049.1 GCA_020446625.1 Erythrobacter sp. | reverse complement strand
TGCTCGAAAGCGTCAGCGTGGCGCTGGCCAGCAAGGGTGCGGGCGCCGTGGCCGAACGGCTGGGACTGCCGCCGCAGGCTTTCACCTACCTCACCTCGCACGGTGCGCTCGACCAGAGCCACATGCGCTTCTTCGCCCAGCTGGTGAACGCGCTGGAGCGCGAGGAGGACCGCGCGGCGATCACCCGGATGGCGCGCGACATGTTCGCCCTGTTCGGCGGCATGTTCGCCGGTATCGCACTGGAGGATCTCGATGAAGCCGCTTGAAGGAAAAAGCGCCTTGGTAACCGGCGCAGCAGGCGGGATCGGTGCGCGGGTGGCCGCGCTGCTGGAGGCGGCAGGTGCGCGCACCACGGGCGTGGACCGCGCCCCCGCTCCTGCCTGCCATGACAGCCGCACGGTCGACCTGTCCGACGCAGCGCAGCTGGCCAGCCTGTGCGCCGATCTTGCCGCCAGCCCGCCCGATATCCTCGTCAATATCGCCGGGGTGCTGCCCTTCGGCCTGCTGGAAAACCAGAACGCCGAGGCGCTGGCGCTGTGCTACCAGGTCAACCTGGTGGCCCCGGCGCAGCTGATGCGCGCGGTGGCCGGGCCCATGCGCCAGCGCGGCAGGGGGCAGATCGTGAACATCGGCTCTGGGCTTGGCTCGGTGCCTTACCCGTGGTTTGCCGCCTATTCCTCCAGCAAGGCGGGCCTTGCCGCGCTGAGCCAGGCGCTGCGCCGCGAATTGCAGGGCAGCGGCGTTGTCGTCACCCACATCTGCCCGCGCGCCGCCAAGACCCCGCTCAACAATGCCCAGGTCAACCGCTTCCTCGAAGTGATGAAAATGCAGGCGGACGATCCCGAATGGGTCGCCCAGCGCATCGTCCGGGCCATCGTCCAGAAACGCACCAGCCTGACCATCGGCGTGATGGAAGGGCTGTTCGCCAAGGTCAACGCGCTGGCCCCGCGGCTGATCGACAGCGGGCTGGCCCCGCAGGTGCGCAAGGCGCGCGCCGAATTCTGCTGAACCCAATCCCCTCAACGACCCTACGCAATCAAGGAGTACCCCCCAATGTCGAAACTCGGAAAATTCATCACCATGCTGGGGGCCACGCTTGCCCTTGCCATGTCCATGGTCACCCCCGCGGCGGCGCAGCAGTCGATGCGCGACGGCGTGAACCATATCCGCAGCCAGTGGGAACACATCACCTACGAAGTGCGCGGATCGAGCACGCAGACGCGCCAGCTGGATGCGCTGTCGGACGAGGCGGCGGCGCTGGTCGCCCGCTTCCCCAACCAGGCCGAGCCGCTGCTGTGGCAGGGCATTGTCCGCAGCGAGCAGGCCAACCGCGCCAACGTGTTCCACCAGCTGGGGCTGGCGCGGCAGGCGTACAACATCCTGAACCGTGCCTATGCCATCGACCCCAATGCCTCGAACGGCGGGGTGGCGCTCAGCCTGGCGGTGCTGCTGTACAAGGTGCCGGGTTCGCCCATCGGCTTCGGTGACGACGAGCGCGCGGGCCGGCTGTTGCAGCAGGCGCTGCGGCAGGACCCGAACGGCCTCGATGCCAACTACTTCATGGGCGACTACCTGCACGATCAGGGCGACGATGCCCGCGCCGCCACCTATCTGCGCCGCGCGCTGGCCGCCCCGCACAACAGTGCGCGCCCGGTGTGGGACGCGGGCCGCCGTCGCGAGGTGCAGGCGCTGCTCAGCCGGGTGTCCTGACCCTTGGGACTTGCTGACAGCCTGGCAAGCCAGCTCGCCCGGCCACGCGGAGTGGCCGGGCGTTTGCTTGGTGGAGCGATGGACCTGGCCAACCGTCGCGCCGTGACCATGGCCATCGACCGCCTGCAACCGCAGGCAGGCGAATCCCTGCTCGACGTGGGCTGCGGCACGGGCGCGGCGCTGGCCCAGGTGGCCCGGCGCGCGCCTTGCACCATGGTCGGGGTCGATCCGTCCGAAGCAATGCTGGCCATGGCGCGCAAGCGGCTGGGCGGAGCGGCGACCTTGCTTGATGCCTCGCTGGGTTCGCTGCCGCTGCCCGATGCCATGTTCGACGCCGCGCTGGCGCTCAACGTGCTGTATTTCTGCGATCGCGAAGGGCGGATGCTGCGCGATCTCTACCGCGTGCTGCGCCCCGGCGGGCGGCTGGTGGCCTATGTCACCCATCGCGACACCATGCAGCGGTGGAAATTCGTCGAGGCGGGGCTGCACCGGCTCTACGATGCCCAGGCCCTACGACAGGCACTGGCGCAAGGCGGGTTTGCAATCGACGCCGTGATGATCCACGAAGCGAAGGTGGCACCGGGCGTGCGTGGGCTGTTTGCCATGGCGACCCGCTGAAGCATGTGCCGTTGAGGGGAGGCCGGTCACCGGCGATGGATTCGAGCGGCGGTTTCCTTGTCCAGGTCTACGAACAGGAACGCAGCGGCTTGCTGCGCTTCCTGTGCGCGCGCTGCGGCGACGATGCCGAGGCGGAGGACGTGTTGCAGGAACTGTGGCTGAAGCTCGATGGCCTTGCCACCGGCCCCATCGGCAACGGCAAGGCTTACCTGTTCCGCATGGCCAGCAACCTGGTGCTCGACCGGCGGCGCGGACGGATGCGGGCGATGCAGCGCGATCGCGGGTGGATCGCGGAGGAGGCCGGCGGCGAGCCGGAGGCACCCGAAGACCGCGCCGATCCTGCCCAGCCCGCCGACGAGGCCATTGCCCGCCAGCAGGAGGCCGAAGTGCTCCACCGCGCCATCGCGGCCTTGCCGCCGGGCGCGCGCCGGGCCTTGCAGCTCTATCGCTTCGAGGAACGCGGGCAGGCGGAAATAGCTGAAATCATGGGAATCAGCCGCAGCGGGGTGGAAAAACACCTGGCACTGGCGATGAAAATGCTGCGAAATGCACTTTCCGACTGTGGAGCCTACGGTTCGGCGGCGTCATTGCAGCGGGAAGTAAAGCAATGAACACCAGTCAGGACATCTTCGACCGGGCCGCGCACTGGCATCTCGCCAGCCAGCGCGACGACATGGACTGGGACGCCTTCACCGCGTGGCTGGAGGCGGACCCCGCCCACGCCCGCGCCTATGACGAGGTGTCGCTGGCCGACGCCGCGCTGGGCGAGATCGAGCCGCCCGCGCCGCTGCACCTGGCCGCCAACGACGATCCGGCCCAGCCGGTTGCGCGGGGCGGCTGGTATCGCTGGGCAGGCACGGCGATCGCCGCCTGCCTGCTGGTGGTACTGAGTTTCGCGGTGCTGCGACCCGATGCCGCCAGCGTCTATCACACCGAAGGCCAGTCGATGACGGTCACGCTCGACGATGGCTCGCAGGTCGTCCTCGCCCCCGCCAGCGAACTGACGGTGGATGGCGACCAGCTGGCCTTGAGCGGCGGCGCCTGGTTCGACGTGCGGCACGATCCCGATCGCCAGCTGGTGATTGCCGCCGGGCTGGTGCAGATCACCGATATCGGCACCCGTTTCGACGTGCAGGCCGCTGGCCAGGACGTGCGCGTGGCGGTGAGCGAGGGCCGCGTCAGCGTGCGCTCCGAACACTTGCAGGCCCCGGTCCAGCTGACGGCGGGGCGGCAACTGCATTTCGACGGCGCTTCGGGCCGCTCGCTGGCCGCGCCGGTGGAAGCCGCCAGCGTGGGCGGCTGGCGCTCGGGGCAATTGACCTATGCCGACGTGCCATTGCGGCTGGTCAGTGCCGACCTCAGCCGATATGCGGGGGTCGAAATCGAGGTGCCGCAGGCAATGGCCGGGCGCATGTTCTCGGGGACGCTGACGATCGATGATGGCAATGCCGCGGCGCGCGACCTTTCGCAGCTCATGGGCCTTGGCCTTGAGCGTGCCGGTGCTTGCTATCGCCTCGTCGATCCTGCCGACTGAGGCATTCGCCCAGCAGGCCCGCTCCGAACGGCAGCAGATCGACATTTCGGCTGGCACCCTGCCGCGCGCGGTGGCGGAACTGGCGCGCGAGGCGCATGTCTCGATCGGTACCGAAGGCAGCCTGCCCAATACCCGCACCCGCGCCCTGCGTGGCCGCATTACGGTGAGCGAGGCGCTGGCGCGGCTGCTGCGCGGCAGCGGCTGGGTGGCGCGGCAGGTGGGGCCGACCGCCTGGCGGATCGAACCCGCGCTGCTGCCCGAACCAACGCTGGCTCCCGCGCCCACGCCCGCACCCGCTCCCGCACCTGTTCCGCTCGCGCCGCCGCAGCCGATCATGGTCACCGCCGCCAAGACCGCGCGCGATTACCTGACGCTGCCTGCCGCGCTGGCGCGGGTGGACCTTTCCGACGAGGTGAGCCTGCTGCCGCAGCAAGGTTCATCAAGCGTGGCCATGCAGGTGGAGGGCCTGTCGCTCACCGCCGCCGGGGCAGGGCGCAACCGCATGTTCCTGCGCGGCGTGGCCGACAGTCCCTTTACCGGCGAAAGCCAGACGACCGTGGCGGTGATGCTCGATTCCGCCCGCGTGACTTATTCGGCGCCCGATCCGGACCTGTGGCTGGTCGATGTCGAGGGGATGGAGGTGCTGAAGGGGCCGCAGGGTTCGCTCTACGGCGTCGGCACTCTGGGCGGCATCTACCAGATCCGCACCCGCCGCCCGCAGCAGGGCGAAACCAGCATGGCCATGTCGGGCGGGCTGGAGGCAGTGGGCCATGGCGACATCGGTTACGGCGGACAGGTGGTGGGCAACCTGCCGCTGGCAGGCGACACGGTAGCGTTGCGGCTGGTCGGCTACGGGATGCGCGAAGGCGGCTGGGTCGATACCGGCGCGCGCGCGGACAGCAATAGCCTGACCGTTTCGGGCGGCCGCGCGGCGCTGGCGATCGAGCCCGAAGGCGGCTGGCGGATCGACCTTTCGGGCATGGCCCAGCGCATCAATTCGAACGACAGCCAGTACGTCTATGCCGAGGGCGCCCGGCAGCGTCCGGCGCAGCTGCCCGAACCGCACGATAACGACATCACGCTGGTGGCGGCGCACGCGGCCGGCCCGCTTGGCGCGCTCACCCTTGCGCTCGACAGCTCCTATGTCTGGCACGAGGTGGGCGACACCTTCGATGCCACGCAGGGGGCGGAAAGCTTCGGCGTGGCCGATCCGCGCCTGCTGCACGACGATCGCGAATACCGGGTGTGGAATTCCGAGGCGCTGCTGAGCGGGGAGTTCGGGCCTGTTTCATGGCTGCTGGGCGCGGCGCACCTGCAAGCGCGGCAGACGCTGGTGAGCACGCTGGAAAGCGCCACCGATCCGGCGGCGGCGGTGGTCGACGACGATCGCCGCAAGAGCACCGAAAGCGCGCTGTTCGGCAACCTGCGGCTGCCCTTGCTGACGGACCTCAGCCTGGAACTGGGCGCGCGGCTGTTCGCAGGCACCGTGCGCGATACGCGGCTGGTGAACGGCGTGCCGGTGGTGGAAGACCTGCACCGCACCGGCCTCACCCCCAGCGCGGCGTTGTCGTGGCGCCTGTCCGACACTGGCATGACTTACCTGCGCTATGGTTCGGCCTTGCGGCAGGGCGGGGTGGAGATCGGCGCGGGCGGCGAACTGGAACCCTTCGACAGCGACGAACTGGCCACGCTGGAGGCGGGCTGGCGGCAGCTGATGGGGGCGGGCCAGCTGGAACTGAGCCTGTTCGCCACCCAGTGGAACCACGTCCAGTCCGACGTGCTCCAGCCCGACGGCCTGATCGAGACGATGAACGTGGGCGACGCGCGCATCGTCGGGGTGGAGGCAAGCTGGAGCCGCGACTTTGGCGAACACTGGCACGTGGCAGCGGGCGGCACGCTGACCGAAGGGCACCTGTATCGTGACGCCGAGGAGGTTCGGCTGTCCGACCGCAGCCTGCCGGTGGTGCCCGAATATACCCTGCGCGGCGAGGTGGAACACCGCTTTGCGCTGGGCCGGGCGGAAGGGCAGGTGAACCTGCGGCTGAACTATCTTGGCCCCGCGCACCTGAGCTTCGATCCCTTGCTGGATCGCGACATGGGCAATGCCTTGCTCAGCCAGCTGTCGGCGCGGGTGCTGCTGGGCGATCTGGCGCTGGGGCTGGCGGTGGAGAACCTGTTCGCCCGCAATGACGATACATTCGCCCTGGGCAACCGCCTGCGGCTGTTCACCACCGAACAGTTCACCCCGGTGCGGCCCACGACCGCCAGTTTCTCGGTGGGCTACCGATTCTAGAGCGCCGGGTTGTTGTAACAGTGCCAGGTGAAGATCGCGGTTGCTCCGCGATGCGGGCGCCATTGTTCGGCCAGCGCGCGGGTGGCCTTTTCGTCGGGGCGGTCCTCCAGCCCCAGGATCTTGCCGATCCCCGCCATCACCGCCAGGTCGCCCGCGGGCCAGATGTCCTGCCGCCCTTCGGCAAACAGCAGGTAGATTTCGGCTGACCAGCGCCCGATACCCTTGATCAGAGTGAGCTGGGCGATGGCTTCCTCGTCGTCCTTGGGCAGGTTGTCGAAATCGACTTCGCCTGCCGCCACCAGTTCGCACAGGCTGCGGGCATAGCCCTGTTTCTGGCGCGACAGGCCGCAGGCGCGCAGGGTGTCGAAATCGCGATCGAGCAGGCAGTTGGGGGTGAAGTCCGGCCCCAGTTCGGCCTCCAGCTTGTTCCACATGCTGCTGGCGGAGGCCACGCTTACCTGCTGGCCCACGATGGTTCGCAGCATGGTCTTGTAGCCGGTGGGGCGGATGCGCGGTTCGGGATAGCCCGCGCGCGCCAGCGCCGCCGCAATCCGTGGCTCGCGGCTGGCCACTTCGTCGAGGGCCGTCTTGATCTGCGCTGCCGTCAGCCCCATCGCCAATCCTTGCCAATTGTCCCGCGATTGCCTAGCAGCCGCGCAAACGATCACCAGAGGAATTCGCCCGCAATGCCCAAGCTTATCGTCGTCAACCGCTCCGGCGTGGAAACCGAAGTCGAGGTCGCCAGCGGCCTGACCGTGATGGAAGCCATTCGCGACAATGGCTTTGACGAGCTGCTGGCACTGTGCGGCGGCTGCTGTTCGTGCGCCACCTGCCACGTGCATGTGGACCCGGCCTTTGCCGACAAGCTGCCCGCGATGAGCGAGGACGAGGACGACCTGCTCGATTCGTCCGACCACCGCGACGCCACTTCGCGCCTGTCGTGCCAGCTGCCCTTCACCGACGACCTCGACGGCCTGAAGGTGACGATCGCGGAAGAGGATTAGGTTTAGCGGGCGAAAGCCCATATCGCGTTGCGCTTGGCGCAAGGCGCTCCTAATTCAGGCGGCATGACCATGCTGCCCGTTCGCACCTCGACGCTCGACCTTATCGGCAATACCCCGCTCGTCCTCCTCAAGGGGCCGAGCGATGCGGCTGGCTGCGAGATCTGGGGCA
>JAGREI010000400.1 GCA_020446625.1 Erythrobacter sp. | reverse complement strand
TCAACTTCGCCAATCCGCAGCGGCCCGAGATCATGGCGCAGCTGGTCCATGCGCTCGACGGCATGGGGCTTGCCTGCCGCGAACTGGACTTCCCGATCGTGTCGGGCAACGTCAGCCTCTACAACGAGAGCAAGGCGACCGGTGGCGGGTCTGCGATCCTTCCGACACCCGCCATCGGCGGTGTGGGCCTGATCGACGACTATGACCGCATGATGACCATGGGCTTCAAGGCCGCGGGCGAGACGATCTACCTCGTCAGCGCGGAAAGCTGGGCCACGCCCGATCCGCACCGCAGCCACCTGGGCAAGTCGCTGTGGATGCAGGTGGTGCATGGCCGCGACGAAGGCCGCGCTCCGCCGGTGGACCTGACGCTGGAAAAGAACGCGGGCGAGACGATCCGCGAACTGATCGAGGCCGGGCTGGTGTCGGCGGTGCATGACCTGTCCGACGGCGGCCTTGCGGTGGCCCTGGCGGAAATGGCCATGGCAGGCGGGATCGGTGCCACCGTCGAAGCCAATCCCGACTATACGGCGGCGCAATGGTGGTTTGGCGAGGACCAGGGCCGTTACCTCATCACCGTGCCGGACGTGGCCGCCTTCAACCGCCAGATGGCCGAAGGCACCCGCGACGAGGATACCGCCCGCGTCGGCTTCCGCCGCCTGGGCGTGACCGGCGGCGATAGCCTGCTGGGCGTATCGCTGGCGGACCTGCGCACCGCGCACCAGAGCTTCTTCAAGGAGTGGATGGAAGCTTGAGCAAGCCCGCCACCATCGCGGAATATCACGCGGCGCAGGTGCCGCAGGATAGCGCCACGATGGAGCGCTTGCGCAGGCTTATCGACGCAGCCCTGCCCGATGCGGAATCGAAGCTGTGGCACGCCCACCCGGTGTGGTTCCTCCAGGGCAACCCCATCGTCGGGTACCAGGCGGGCAAAGGCGGCGTGCGGCTGATGTTCTGGAGCGGGCAATCGTTTGCTACCCCCGGCCTGGAAGCCAATGGCTCGTTCAAGGCTGCCACCCGGCGCTATGCCGACGAGCAGGCGATTGACGAGGCCGAGCTTGGCCAGTGGCTGGTCGAAGCGCGCACCACTCAGTGGGATTACAAGAATATCGTCAAGCGCAAGGGCCGCCTGGAACGGCTGTGCTGATGGGAGCGGGTAATTCTGGGGGCTACTCCGGCACGCCGCTGGCGAAGAAGCTCTCGCTGCGCGACGGGCAGAGCTGCTGGTTCCACCAGATGCCCGATCCTGTGGCGGAGGAGATCTTCGAATATGCGCTCGACCTGACCATGCTCGCCGCGCCGCAGCAGGGCCTGGACGCGGCGCATGTGTTCGTGACCCAGCGCGCCGAGCTGGCCGAGCTGCTGGCCATGCTGCGCACCACGCTCGCGCCCGATGGGCAGGTATGGGTCAGCTGGCCGAAGAAGGCGGCGAAGGTTCCCACCGACATTACCGAAGACATGATCCGCGAACTGTGCCTGCCCCTGGGTTTCGTCGATACCAATGTCTGCGCGGTGGACGAGACGTGGTCGGGCCTGAAGCTGGTGATTCGGAAGGAACTGCGGTGAACGGGCGGCACCAGCCCTTCCCCGCCCTGCCCGCCTGTTCCGACGAGGAGCGCGTCGAGCGCGCCCGCGCTGCCTACGAACAGCTGCGCACGCGCCATTCGTGCCGCATGTTTGCCGATACCCCGGTGCCGCGCGAGGTGATCGAAGCGGCGATCCGCGCTGCCGGGACCGCGCCCAACGGGGCGAACCACCAGCCGTGGCATTTCGCGGTGATCGGCTCGGCGGACACCAAGCGCGCGATCCGCGCGGCAGCAGAGGCGGAGGAGCGGCGGTTCTACGGTGCGGATGGCGACCGGCCCAAGGCGAGCGAGGAATGGCTCGATGCGCTCGCGCCCATCGGGACCGATGCCGACAAGCCCTTCCTCGAAGTGGCCCCCTGGCTGATCGTGTGCTTCGCCCAGCGCACCGGCGGGATCGAGGAGGACGGGCAGACGCAGAACTACTACGTCACCGAAAGCGTGGGGATCGCTTGCGGCCTGCTGCTGGCGACGCTGCACCACGCGGGCCTCGCCACGCTCACCCACACGCCTTCGCCCATGGGTTTCCTGCGCCAGATCTGCGGGCGGCCCGCCAACGAAAAGCCGCTGATGATCGTGGTGGTGGGCCACCCGGCGCCCCAGGCGACCGTGCCCGAACACGCGCTAAAGAAGAAGCCGCTGGAGCAGATCGCCAGCTGGCTCTAGCCGTCGACCCAGTCGCTCTGCGGCACATCCAGCAGGCGCAGGACGGAAGTAAGGTCGCCGCGGTCGATCCAGCCGTTGGCGGCGTCGCGCGCCTTGGGCTTGGCGTAGTATGCCATGCCGTAGGTTGACGCCGCGATCATCGGGATATCGTTGGCCCCGTCGCCCGCGCCCATGCTCACGGCATCGCCGCCCAGCAGGTTCAGCTCCTCGTGCAGCACGGCCAGCTTGGTGTGGCTGCCGCACACGCCGCCCACCAGTCCGCCCGTCAGCGCGCCATTGGCCACTTCCAGCCGGTTGCCCACCACCCGTTCGAAGCCGATCGTGTCGGCCACCGGGTCCGCGAAGTGGTGGAAGCCGCCGGTCACCAGCACGGTGCGGCAACCACGGTGCTTAAGCGTTTCCACCAGCACCCGCGCGCCGGGATTGGGGCGGATGCGTTCGTCGAGGCACTGGCGGATCGCCTGTTCGTCCAGCCCCTTCAGCAGGCCCACCCGCTCGCGCAGCGCCGATTCGAAGTCGAGTTCGCCCTGCATGGCGCGTTCGGTGATTTCCGCGATCTGCGGCTTCAGCCCGGCATAGTCGGCCAGCT
>JAGREI010000399.1 GCA_020446625.1 Erythrobacter sp. | reverse complement strand
CCAGCACCGCGGCTGGTTCCAGTCGAGCCTGCTCGAATCGTGCGCCACCCGTGGCCGCGCGCCGTACAGGCAGGTGCTCACCCACGGCTTCACCATGGCCGCCGACGGGCGCAAGATGTCGAAGAGCCTCGGCAACACCGTCGATCCCCTGAAGGTGATGGAAGAATTCGGCGCCGACATCATCCGCCTCTGGGCGTTGAGCGTCGACTTCACCGAAGACCACCGCATCGGGCCGGAAATCCTCAAGGGCGTGGCTGACCAGTACCGCAAGCTGCGCAACACCTTCCGCTACATGCTCGGCGCGCTCGACGGCTTTACCGATGCCGAACGCGTCGACGTGGGCGAGATGCCCGAGCTGGAACGCTATGTGCTGGCGCTGCTGGGCGAACTCGACGGCAAGCTGCGGCAGGCGGTGGAGGACTACGACTTCAACGCCTACACCCGCGCGCTGACCGACTTTGCCAACGAAGACCTCAGCGCCTTCTTCTTTGATATCCGCAAGGACCGGCTCTATTGCGATGCGCCGAACAGCGTGGAGCGCCGCGCCTACCGCACCGCGCTCGACATTCTGTTCCACGCGCTGATCCGCTACATGGCCCCGGTGCTGGTGTTCACCGCCGAGGAAGTGTGGAGCACGCGCTATCCGGATGCGGGGTCCGTCCACCTGCTCGAATGGCCCGAAGTGCCAGCCGCCGATGCCGACCTTGGCCGGTGGCAGGCCCTGCGCGACCTGCGCGAGCGCGTCACCGAAGCCATCGAGCCCTTGCGCCGCGACAAGGTGGTGCGCTCGGGCCTCGAAGCCGAAGTCATGGTGCCTGCCGCCATGGTTCCCGCCGGATTCACCGCCGATGACCTGGCCGAACTGTTCATCAGCGGCACAGTCACCCTGGGCCAAGGCGATGCGGTGAGCGTCTCCAAGTCCGATAACGCCAAGTGCGGCCGCTGCTGGCGCTTGCTGCCCGAAGTCGAGGAAGACGGCGACCTGTGCCATCGCTGCGCGGAGGTGGTGGCATGAGTGGCCTTGCAAAGCTGCGCGCGCTGGGCCTGCTGCTGGCGGCGCTGGTCTGCGCAGTCGATCGCTGGCTGAAGGACTATGTCGTCAACGATCTCGGGCTGGTGCAGATCGGGGACCACCATCCCTTGCTGCCCTTCTTCGATTTCACCCGCACCAACAACTACGGCGTCTCGCTGGGCATGTTCGAAGCGACCAGCGTGGAAATGCGCTGGATCCTGGTCGGCGTGACGGCGGTGATCGCGCTGGTCGTCACCGTGTGGCTGCTGCGCGAGAAGCTGCTGGGCGAGATCCTGCCGCTGGGGCTGGTGCTGGGCGGGGCGCTGGGCAATATCTACGACCGGTTCCGTTTCGGCTATGTGATCGACTATGCCGACTTCCACATCGGCACTTTCCGCCCCTTCCTGATCTTCAACCTTGCCGACGCCGCGATCACCGTGGGCGTGGTAATTCTGCTTGCCCGCGCCTTGTTCATGCGCGAGAAATCGGCCAATGAGCAGGAGGCGTCCACGTCCGACGCCCCCGCAACGGCTGAATCGAGCCCGGAGTCCTGATTATCATGCGTAACGTCACCCGCGCCCACATTGCCCGCATCATTGGGGCCAGCACCGTGGTGCTGAGCCTTTCCGCTTGCGGCGGCATCAACATCGGCGGGCGCGAACGGCCGGACGAATTCGCCGTGCAGCGGCAGGCCCCGCTGGTGGTGCCGCCCGACTTCCACCTCGTGCCGCCCGCACCGGGCGCTCCGCGTCCGGCCGAAGGCACCGCTTCGCAGCAGGCGCTCGATGCCCTTTTCGGCGGCCCGGCCCCGCGCAGCGCGATCGAGACCTCCGCCCTGGGCCGCGCCGGTCGCGCCGATCCGGGCATCCGCTCGGGCGTGGGCGATGCCGATACCTACACCGTCGACATGGGCACCAACGTCCAGACGATCCTCGCCGCGCCTGAGGGCGACGGCCAGGCGGCGCGGAGCGTGATTCCTTCCTAGTCTTGCGAAGCCGCCTCCGCGGCTTCGTCCTCGGTGCTGTTCCCTTCCCCCGGATCAAGTCCGGGGTGCGGGGCACCTGCGGGCGGGCAGTCGCCCTTGCGGTCGGCTAGACGCCGACCGAACCAGTGCAATTCTCAAGCCAATTCGCTGAAACGGTTCGTGACTAGCGAACCGCAAGGCCGAATGGCCGCCCGCAGCGGGCGCAGCTTCAGCTGCGCGTCTAGCGAGGACGCACCCGCGGAGGCGGGT
>JAGREI010000398.1 GCA_020446625.1 Erythrobacter sp. | reverse complement strand
CGGCGCGGTGGTGACGCTGTCGATGGCCAGCACCCCGTTCCTGATGATGGCCACCCGGCGCATCCGCCAGGAACCGGGCGGCGCGCAGGAAACGCGCGAGGAACCGCAGGCGCTGGGCGCGCGGGCGCTGGTGGTGGGTTTCGGGCGATTCGGGCAGACGGTGGCGCAGGTGCTGCTGTCGGCAGGCATCACCGTCACCATGATCGACCGGCGCGTGGAGCAGATCGACCTGGCCAGCGACTTCGGCAGCAAGGTCTACTATGGCGACGGAATGCGGCTGGACATGCTGCGGCAGGCGGGCGCGGAACAGGTGCAGCTGATCATGTTCTGCATCGATTCTGTGCCGGATGCGCATTTCATCGATTCGGTGGCTGCCGCATTTCCCGATGCGACGATCTATGTGCGCGGGTTTGACCGGCGCAGCGTGATCGCGCTGGCGAACAGCCGGGCGCAATACGTGATGCGCGAAGTCTACGAGAGCGCGATCAAGATGGCACGGATGGCGCTGGACAACCTGGGCCTTGGCGAAAGCGAGATCGAACGCGCGGAATCCGCCTACCGCGCCTTCGATCGCAAACGGCTGGGCGTGCAGATCGAACGCGGCGACATCTACGCCGCGCAGGACATGACGCGTGACCAGTTGCGGTTGTTGCGGGGGGAAGACTGAGCGCAGCGCGCGGCAGCCGCGGGCCGGCTACTCTTCGTCGTCCATGCGGACCCCCATCAGGTGTTGTTGCGCCGCCACCACGGGCAGCGGGCGGGCGAACAGGTAGCCCTGGCCGTAGTCGACGCCCAGATCGTGCATGGTCTGGCGCTCTGCGGCGGTCTCGATCCCCTGTGCCACCAGCTTGGCGCCGATGTCGCCAGCGAACTGCACCATGGCAGCCGCGATGGCGCGGCGCGCCGGGTCGGTGTCGACATCGCGGGTGAGCAGCATGTCCATCTTCAGGATGTCGGGCTGCAAGTCGGCCAGATGGCGCAGGCCATGAAAGCCGGTGCCGATATCGTCGATGGCAATGCGCGCGAAGGGGCGCAGCCGGTCGACTTCGCGGATCAGCGCCGCCATGTCCTCCACCGCCTGGTGGCCGACGATCTCGATCACCAGGTCGCGCGCTTCGCAATTTTCCAGTTCGCGCCGCAGATCGCCGGACAGGATGGTGGCGGGCGAGGCATTGATCGCGGCGTAGATGCCATCGGGCACCTGCCCCACCGCTTCCAGCCCGCAGCGCACCGCGGTCAGTTCCAGCGCCATGCCCAGGCCAGTGCGCTGGGCATCGTCGAACCATGCCTGCGGACCGCGCTTGGTGAGGTCGGGAAAGCGCGCGAGGCACTCGACGCCCACCGCGCGGCCACCCGCCAGCGCGTGGATCGGCTGCTGGAACATGGTGACGGCATGGCCATCGAGCATGGCCTCCACCCGTGCGCGTGCCGCAGCCAGTTCGATGCCTTCTTCCAGCACGCTTTCGATGCGTGTGGCGGCCATCTGGGCAAAGCTGGTGAAGATATTGAGGTCACGCTGGTTCAGGCTGGGATCGGCCTGGCAGCCCATGGAGGTCATGCTGCCCCAGACAGTGCCATCGGACAGGTGCAGCGGCACGGTGAGGCAGCAGCCGGCGGGCAGCGCAGCAGCAATCGCCAGCCGGGCGGCCAGCGGGTCATCGGCCAGGTCCGCGATCAATGCGGGCAGGCGGCCGTGGAGCGCGTGCCAGCACCAGCTGTCGGCGCGATCCTGGCGGCTTCCTGCGGCCAGTGGCAGGTCGATCTCGCTGGCAATATGGGTGATTTCGCGCAGGTCGTCCTCGACGTAGCGCGCGATCCAGGCGGCCTCCAGCCCCAGGTGGTCGCGCGCGCTTTGCAGCAGGCCAAGGATTGCGGCATCGTGCAGAAGGGCGTGGTCCAGCGCGGGGGCGGGCGAACGGTCAAAGTCGGGCAGCAGGAGCGCGGAGGAAGCCATCGCCGCCGCTATGCCGAAAAAGCCCTAAGGCCGGCTTAACCCAAACCCGATTTTACCGCTTCACAGGCGCGCTTCGTAGAGGAATTCCTCGTCGCGCTGCTCGCCCACCCAGAAGTCGATATCGGCAATCTTGGCGAAGCCGTATCGCTGGTAGAACCGCTGGGCGCCGTAGTTTTCGCTCCACACCGACAGTTGCACCGCATCGCAACCGCGCGTCCGGGCCAAGGCCAGGCACCAGTCCATCAGCATGGCGCCAAGGCCCTGCCCGGTATGCGCGGGATCGGTATAGAGCTGGCCCAGGCACAGCGGGTTGCTGGCCTGCGAATGGTGGGCATAGGGGCTGGGCTGCTTCACCTTGATATAGGCTGTCAGCCCGCTGCCGGGGGTATCCTCGGCTAGCTGATGCGTGATCGCCGGGTCAGCGATCTCGGCAGCCACGGCGTCCACCGAATAGGCCGTTTCGAGGAAGGCATTCAGGTCCTCGGGGCGATAGAGGTGGGCGAAGGCGGCGCAGAAGCTTTCACGCCCCAGCCGGGCCAGCGCCTCGGCGTCATCCGGAATCGCGTCGCGCAACACGGTCACGAATACTTGTCCTTCTTGCGCTGGCCGAACCGCATCCGGCCTTCCAGGTGCCCGCGCAGCGCGGCGTAGAAGGCTTCGAGGAATTCGCGCTCGTCACCCTGGCCCAGTTGCCAGCCGATCTTGGCGGTGATCGCTTCGGCCACTTCGCGCAAGGCTTCGGGTCGGCTCTGCCGCAGCACCCCTTCCAGCACCTGCAATTCGTGTTCGCCATAGACCGACAGTTCGGCATCGCCAAAGCGGTAGTCGGTCGACCTGTCGGGCGCCAGCGACATGGCATGTTGCAGCTTGGCCTGCCGCGATTCGACCACCCAGGTGCCAGCCACCAGGTCGCCCGCGCGCAGCGAATCCTTGTTGAACAGCGGAAACAGCATGAACAGCGCCAGCCAGACGAAGGCGACCGTGCCGGAAACCCCGGCCAGATCCTCCCCGGACATGGCCTCCACCAGTTTCAGCACCAGGAAGGTCAGCGGCAGGTAGATCTCGATGTCGCGTACCAGGTTGCGGGCGATCACCATCTCGGCGGTCAGCTGGCCGCCGTCGCGCGCCGCCACGCGCAGGCCCACCATCCGCTTGCCCGGCGTGGCCCCGCGCGGGCCAAGTTCGAAATAGATGAAGTAGCCGTAACGGATCAGGAACAGCAGGACGATGCCCGCCACCGAGATCAGTTCGACCAGCGGCCCGGCATCGTTGGCTTCGGGATTGTCGATGTTCACGCCGGTGATCGACAGGATCAGCACGCTGAACAGCACCTGCACCACCACGATGCCCACGGTCAGGATCATCATGTCGAGCGCCAGTGCGCCGAACCGCGCCCCGCGGCTGCCCACCGTCAGCGGCAGCGCCAGCCCCTCGGGCGTCACCAGCATCCGCGCGCGCTTGGACAGCCTGGCGTCCTGTGCCTGCTGGACCGAGGAAATGCTCATGCCAGATGCTCCCGTGGCCGGGGCATGGCGACGAAGTAGAGCACCCAGAAGGCCAGCATGATGCCGCCGATGGTGAATCGGGCCAGCGTGTCGCCCACCAGCTGGCGGGCAAAGCCTTCCAGCATCCCGGCAATGATCAGCATGATGGTGCAGCCCGCCATCACCTGCGCGGCGCGCACGCCTGCGGTGCGCATGGCCCCCATCACCGTGCGGTCGCCGGGGAAGGCCATGGTCCGCCCGATGTGCAGCCCGGCGGCGCTGCCCAGCAAGGCCGCGCCCAGTTCGGTGGTGCCGTGGATCGACAGCCAGGCGACGAAGTCCCAGCCCATCCCGGCGTCGAAGAATACCCACAGCATGGCGCCGATGGTGGCCATGAACCACAGTTCCAGCAGCAAGGTGGGAATGCCGAAGGCGAAGCCAAGCGCGAAGTACATCACGGTAACGGCGGTGTTGTGCGAGAACAGCGAGGCGGCAAATACGCCCAGTCCGCTCGACCCGTCGGCGGTGCTGATCGTCTCGCGCAGCACGGCAGGATCGGCCCCCGGCACGCGGCCGCCTGCCGAATCGCCGGGCAGCAGCGAGTAGAACCAGCTTTCGTCCTGCTCCACCAGCAGCCAGCCCACCACACCGCCTGCCACCATCACCACGAAGGTGATGCAGATATCCAGCCAGATCGAGCGTACCGCCGCGCTCCACCCGCCGCCCAGGAACCGCCGCAGCCAGCCGAACAGGCCGATGCGCGGGCCGTAGATCTGGAACCAGGCGCGCCGCACCAGCGCCTCCAGGTAGGCAAGGGTGGCGGCATCGAGCGAGGTCTCGCGCGCCACGGCCAGGCTGCTTGCGGTCTTGCGATAGAGCACCGGCAGTTCGAGCAGGTCATCGTCGCTGATCGAGCGCGGGCGGTTCTTCTCCAGCGCGGTGACGATAGCTTCGAGCCGTTGCCAGTCGACCTCGCGTTCGAGCCGGAAGCGATCCGAGCGCAGCGAAGCCGCCGAGATATCGGCGGGCGCGACGATTTCGCTCTTCGAGAAGAAGGGCAGGGCCACGGCTACTCCCCCTCCTTTTCAAAGGAGGGGGTCGGGGGGTGGTTGCGCGGCCGCAAGGACGCGCCAAGGACAGGCACCACCCCGCTGCGACTAGGCAACAAGTTGCCAAGTCTCGCTGCCCCTCCTCTGAAGAGGAGGGGGGAAGGAAGGGCATTCGTCATCAGCCGATCGCCTCCGCGCGCTTGGTTTCAAGGTAGAGGTCGATCAGGCGATAGCCGATGTTCTGGTGTGGTGCCTCGATCACGTTCACCCCCAGGTGGCGCAGGCGGGTGAGCACCAGCTGCCGTTGCCGCGCCAGCGAATCGGCACCCACGGCCACGGCGATATCGCCCATGGAATCGGGCTCCGCCGCGGTCAGCTCCTCCAGTTCGGTGTCGACCATGGTGACAAAGATCACCAGGTGATGGCGCACCAGCCGCTCCACATTCTCCACCATTAGTTCGGCGCTGGTGGGGTCTGCGAAGTCGGAGAACAGCACGATCAGGCTGCGCCGCTTGAGCCGCGCCGTCAGCGTGGCCAGCGCCAGGGTGAAGTTGGGTTCGCGCGGCACATAGTCCAGCTCCGCCGCCGCGCTCTGCAAGCGGTGGAACTGGCGGGTATCGGTGACAAACGGCGTCATCAACTGCGGCTGGTCGGCGAAGCCGAACAGGCTCACCCGGTCACCGCCCTTCAGCGCGACATAGCTGGCCATCAGCGCGGCGGAGACGGCGCGGTCGAT
>JAGREI010000397.1 GCA_020446625.1 Erythrobacter sp. | reverse complement strand
GCCTCGCTGAACCTCGCGCAATGCGTGCTGCTGGTGGCGTATGAGTGGCGGCGGCAGACCGGCGAGGTCATCCACGAGGCGCGGGAGCCGGGCAATTCCGACTGGGCCAACGCGGAAGAGATCGCCAAGCTGGGTGATCATTACGAGGAACGGATGGAGCAGGCGGGCTTCTTCTTCCCCGAACACAAGGCCGACAGCATGAAGCTGCACCTGCGCAACCTCTGGTCGCGGATGCCGCTGACCCAGGCCGACGTGCGCATCCTGCACGGCGTGCTGCGACAGATGGTCCGCTGGAAGGAGCGGGGCTGACTGGACCTTCTCTTGGGCCGGTCCTAAGTATCGGGCACATTGACAGGGGGCCAGGCATGAGCACCAAGCGCAACATCTTCGAAGAGGTCTCGGCCCCCGCGCGCCCCGTGGCGCAGCCCGGCGCCATCGACAAGGGGCGCGGCGGGGCACGACGGGGCATCCGGCTGTGGCTGATGCTGCTGTTTGCGCTGGTGGTGGCGATGATCGTCGTGGGCGGGCTGACACGGCTGTCGGACGCGGGGCTGTCGATCACCGAATGGCGGCCCGTCACCGGCGCGCTGCCGCCCTCGGACGAGGCGGCGTGGCAGGCGGAGTTCGAGAAATACCAGCAGATCGACCAGTTCCGCCTGCAGAACGCCTGGATGACGCTGGACGACTTCAAGCGCATCTACTGGTGGGAGTGGGGTCATCGCCAGCTGGGCCGGGTGATCGGGCTGGTCTGGGCGGTGGGTTTCCTCGGTTTCCTCGCCGCGCGGCAGATTCCCGTGGGCTGGTCGAAACGGCTGCTGTGGATCGGGTTCCTCGGGGGGCTGCAAGGAGCCATCGGCTGGTGGATGGTTTCTTCGGGCGTTACGCAGGGCGAGAGCATCACCTCGGTGAAAAGCTATCGCCTGATGGTTCACCTCGGTCTCGCCTTCGCGATCCTCGGCTTCATCGCCTGGTATGTCTTCCTGCTCGGTCGCCCCGAACGCGCCCTGATGCAGGCCCGGCGGCAGAAAGAGGCGCGGATCTTCGGTGTTGCCACCGGCTGGCTGCACTTCGCCTTCCTGCAAATCCTCGTCGGCGCGCTGGTGGCGGGGATCGACGCAGGCCGAAGCTATACCGACTGGCCCTTGATGGGCGGGCAGGTCTTCCCGCCGAACGCTTTTCCCTATTCCCCGGTCTGGGTGAACTTCCTTGAAAGCCCCGGCCTCGTGCAATTCATCCACCGCATCGTGGCCTATGCGCTGTTCGCATACGGCATCTTTGCGTGGTTGAAGGGCAGGGGCAGCGCACACGCAGCGACCCGGTTCGCCTTCAACGCGGCCTTCGCGGCAATGTGTCTGCAGGTGGCGCTTGGCATCCTGACCGTCCTCTACGGCGCGGCGCTGCATGTGGCGATCACCCACCAGCTGGTGGCGGTGGTGCTGTTCGTGCTGATCCTGCGGGCACGGTTTCTCGCGGCCTATCCCAAGGTCGTCTCGATCAGAAAGGGCAAGCGATGACCGCTTATGACGACCTGATGGCCTATTCCCGCGACACCTGCGCCCTCGGGCAGGTTGCCGGGCGGCTGCACTGGGACATGGAAACCACCATGCCGCGCGGCGCGGCGGCCCAGCGCGGGGCCGAGGTGGCGGCGATCGAGGGCGTTCTGCACGCCCGCCGCACCGCGCCCGAGGTGGGCGAGTGGCTGGCGAAGGCCGAAGCGCCCGACTCCGTCGGCGCGGCGCAGCTGCGCGAGATCCGGCGCGACTGGGAGCGGAACAACAAGGTGCCCGCCCGCCTCGCACGGGCCATCGCCCAGGCCACGTCCGAGGCGCATGGCGTCTGGGCGGCGGCGCGGGCGGACGAGAACGTCGCGGGCTTCCTGCCGGTGCTGGAACAGATCGTCACCCTGAAGCGCGAGGAAGGCCAGGCGCTGGCGGCGGGCGGCGATGTCTACGATGCGATGGTGGACGACTACGAACCCGGCATGACGGGGGGCGAGATCGCCGCGCTGTTCAACGCCATGCGCCCCCGGCTGGTGGCGCTGCGCGCGGCGGTGCTGGAAAAGCCCGCGCCGCAGGGTGTTCGCGGCGAATTCGACGATGCCGCCCAGATGGCGCTGTCTGTGAGGCTGGCCGAGGTCTTCGGCTATGACCTGACGCGGGGCCGGGTGGACAAGGCGGTGCATCCGT
>JAGREI010000048.1 GCA_020446625.1 Erythrobacter sp. | reverse complement strand
CCATTTCGATCACGTCGATATGGCGGCCTTCGGCAATCGCGGTGCAGGGTTCGCACTGACCGCAGGGGTCGATGGTGGGGCCGCCCTGCCCGTCCGGCCCGACGCAGTTCAGCGCCTTGGCGATCAGCCGCGCGGTACTGGTCTTGCCCACCCCGCGCACGCCGGTCATCAGGAAGGCATGGGCCAGCCGGTCACGCGCGATGGCATTGCCCAGCGTGCGCACCATGGGTTCCTGCCCGATCAGTTCGGAGAAGGTCTGCGGACGATACTTGCGCGCCAGCACGCGATAGGGCTGCGCGGAAGGCGCAGCCGCTGGCTTCGGCGCGGGTGCGGGCGCAGGCGGCGATGCAGGCGCAGGCGCGGAATCACCGAACATCGAGTTCTGCCCCGCCGCCTCCAATTCGGCGGCGGTCGGCTGCGCGGTTTCGGCCTCGCCGTCCTCGTCTGCCCAGGGCGGGGTATCCGGTTCTTCCGGGGAATCACTCATGCGCGCCAGACTAGGCGGTCAAGCCGCCCATGTCATCGCACCAATGGTTGAAAAAGGAGCCGAGCGACCCGCTGCCATCTACCTGGGCTGCTTCCTTCCGGACCTGACCCGGTGAGCAGACGCGAACGTCCACCCGACTCCCGGCGGCGCATATGATGCCATAATGATGGGTTTGCAAGCCTGTATAATGTCGGCACAAGGCAGCTTCCATTACGAAGGATAAGTCATGCGAAAGATTGCCATTCTCGTTCTCGCCCCCAGCCTGGCCTTGTCGGTTTCGGGCTGCAACATGCTGCCCGGCGCCTCGATCGACTACGGCGACGACACCAGCACCTGGGCCAATGACGGCGAATGTGACGATCCGCGCTTCGAGAATGCGCCGAACGGCACCGGCATGGCTGCCGTGCTGCTGGAACAGGATTCGGGCCACGACGCCACCGACTGCCGCACCCTGGTGGAAGCGGGTTCCATCGTCGAGAAGTAATGTGTGATCCCTGCCCTCTCCTTCGCGGGAGGGCAGAGGTCAGCAGTCAACGGAAGTTGTCGGCGTAGGCCTGGATCTTCAACGCCTTGGTCGGCGTGGCGTGGACCGTCGCCGCAATGCCGTGCCTGGCGGCATAGGCCAGCGCATCATCTGCACTGGCGAACTTCAGCTGCACCTGCTGCTGCGTATCGCCGCTGCCAGCCCAGCCCATCAGCGGATCGGGCTGCTTGGCTTCCGCCGGAACGAAGTCGAGCACCCATTCCTGGGTGCGGGCCTTGCCCGATTGCATGGCGTTCTTCGGGCGTTGGTAGATGCGCGCGTCGGTCATGATTTGCCCCTAATTCAGCCCTCGGCGTTTTTGAAGGCGTTTTTGGTCTTCAGGCTGGGCTTTTCCGCCCATGGTTCGTCCGGCCAGCGATGCTTGGGGTAGCGGCCCTTGCCCGCCTTTTGCACATCGCCCCACGATCCCCGCCAGAATCCCGGCAAGTCGCGGGTGGCCTGCATCGGCTTGCCGCCGGGATCGGTCAGCTTGAGCAGCAGCGGGGTGGCGCCGATCATCGGCTGGGTATCGAGCCCGAACAGCGCCTGCACACGCACTTCCACGCTGGGGGCGTCGTCGCCCGCATAATCGATCCTGTGGCTGGTGCCCGCGGGACTGGCAAATTCGCGCGGCGCATCACGGTCGAGCCGCTGGCGATCCTCCCACGAAAGCAGGCCCAGCGCGGCATCGGCCAGCTTGCCTTGCGGCAGGTCGAGATCGCGCCGCCCCGCCAGCAGCGGAGCCAGCCACTCGTCGGCACGCGCGCCCAGCGAGGCCAGCGACAGGGCATCCAGCCCGATGAACCGGGCGCGGGCGAGCAGGCTGGCGGGCAGCAATTCACCCAGCATGTGAACAGCCTTTTCGACAAGGATATCCACAATTGCCTGCGGATCGGGATCGGGGTCCGGCCCGCTGGCCATGGTGATCGCGCCCAGCCGTCGCCCGCGCCGCGCCTCGACCCGGTTTTCGGCACCGTTCCACCGCGCCACCGTGCCCTGTTCGATCAGGTCCGCCAGGTCGCGCTCGACTTCGGCCGGTGCCAGTTCCGCCGCCGCCGTGATCCGCGCGCCCTTGGCCTGGCCCTGCGCGTCGGCCACCACCAGCCACTCCGCCCGCGCCAGCGACGATGCGGGATCGAGCTGGAACCCGCGACCGCCAGCCGTCAGCCAGTGCTCGCCCGATGCATCGCGGCGGCGAGCGATCATGTCGGGCCGGGCGCGCGCCAGTGCGATTGTCGCGCTGCCGCCCTTCCCCGCTCGCCGCTGTCCCAGCAACGCCTCTGCCCGCGCGGCCCAGCCATCCGCCAGCCGCCGCGCCGCCGTGGCGCGGGCAGAGCGATCGCCATCCCATCGCTGCATGCGCGCCAGCAAGTCCTCGCCGCGCCCGCCCAGGCCGCGTTCCTGCGTCAGCACCACCAGCCTGGCGGTCTGGAGAGCCTCTCCGGCCTGCGCGCCAAACAGCAGCGCCGCCGCGCCCACCGGATCGAGCGGCAGGCTGGCCACCTGCTCGCCCCACCCGGTGATCGCACCCTTGGCGTCGAGCGCGCCCATCTTGCCCAGCATGGCACGCGCGGCCTGCACCGAAGCGGGGGGCGGCGGATCGAGCCAGCGCAGGCTGGCAGGATCGCTGACGCCCCAGCGGGCCAGGCTCAGCACCAGCGGCGCAAGGTCTGCCGCCAGCATTTCCGGCACGTCGAAAGCGGGGCGACCGGCATGACCGGCCTCCTCCCACAAGCGATAGGCGACACCCGGCCCTTGCCGCGCCGCGCGCCCGGCCCGCTGTGCCGCCGCCGCCTGGCTCGCGCGCCGGGTGACAAGATGCGTGGTGCCAGCCGCCCGATCGAATTCCGCCACCCGCGCCAGGCCCGCATCGACCACCACCGCCACGCCATCCAGCGTCAGCGAAGTCTCGGCAATGCTGGTAGCCAGCACGATCCGCCGCCGCCCTTCGGGATCGCGCCGGATCGCCGCGCGCTGGGCCTGCGGTTCCACCTGGCCGTGCAACGGCAGCACCGGCGTATCGGGCAGCCGTTCGGCCAGCCGCTCGCGGGTACGCTCTATCTCGCCCACGCCGGGCAGGAAGGCGAGAATGTCGCCCTCCTCCTCGCGCCATGCCCGCAACACGGCGGAAGTCATCGCCTCCTCGATCCGCTTCTCCGGCGATCCGCCCAGCCATTCGACACGCAAGGGCCATGCCTTGCCTTCACTTTCGATCACCGGCGCGCCCTCGCCCAGCAGGCGAGCGAAGCGCGTGCCGTCGATGGTGGCGCTCATCACGCAGATCCGCAGGTCCTCGCGCAGCACGGCTTGCGTTTCCAGCGCCAGCGCCAGGCCAAGGTCGCTGTCGATATGCCGCTCGTGCGCCTCGTCGAACAGCAGCGCGGAGACGCCCGCCAGTTCCTGGTCTTCCAGCAGCCGGTTCACCAGGATCGCCTCGGTCACCACCAGCACGCGGGTGGCTTTCGACTGCTTGCTGTCCAGCCGGGTGAGATAGCCGACGCGCTGGCCCACCGGCTCGCCCAGCAATTCTGCCATCCGTTCGGCCGCGGCCCGCGCGGCCACCCGGCGAGGCGAGGTGATGATGACCTGCCCGCTGCACCACGGTTCATCGATCAAGGCCGGTGCGACTGCCGTGGTCTTGCCCGCCCCCGGCGGCGCGATCAGCACCGCGCCATTGCCGCCGCGCAGGGCAGCGAGGAGGTCTGGCAATACGGCGTGGATGGGGAGGTCTTGCGCCACCGCGCTGCGGATCAGTACCCGCGCGCCACCGCGAACTGCGCGGCTTCCACCATCGCCGCCTTGGCGCGGCCATCAGGGAAGATCGACAGCGCATCGCAGGCGCGCTGGGCATAGTGCCGCGCGCGTTCGCGGGTGGCGGAGACGCAATCGTGCTGGCGGATCAGCTTCACGGCGTGGGCCAGGTCTTCATCGTCGGTGCGGAAACCGGCGATGGCTTCCTCCCAGAACCGGCGTTCCTCGGCATTGCCGCGGGCATAGGCGAGGATCACCGGCAGGGTCATCTTGCCTTCGCGGAAGTCGTCGCCGCGATCCTTGCCCATTTCGGCGGCATCGGAATCGTAGTCGATCGCATCGTCCACCAGCTGGAAGGCCACGCCCAGGTTGCGGCCATAGGCGTCGAGCGCGGCTTCCTGCGCCTCGTCGCATTCGGCCACCACGGCGGCGATGCGGCTGGCGGCGGCGAATAGCGCGGCGGTCTTGGCGCCGATGATGTGGAGGTAGCGTTCCTCCGAAGTTTCGATCTTGCGCTGCGCGGTCAGCTGGTCGACCTCGCCCTGGGCGATGATCGCGCTGGCGCTGGAGAGGATCTTCAGCACCTTCAGGCTGCCGTCCTCCACCATCAGTTCGAACGCACGGCTGAACAGGAAATCGCCCACCAGCACCGTGGCCGGGTTGCCGAACACGATGTTCGCCGCTTCCTTGCCGCGCCGGGTTTCGCTGCCGTCGACCACGTCATCGTGCAGCAGGGTGGCGGTGTGGATGAATTCGACCGAGGCGGCCAGCTTGTGGTGGCGCGAGCCCTGGTAGCCCACCAGTTCGGCCCCGGCCAGCGTCAGCATTGGGCGCATCCGCTTGCCGCCGCCTGCAATCAGGTGCCCGGCCAGCGCCGGGATCAGCGGGATCTCGCTCTGCATCCGGTCGAGGATGATGGCGTTCACCGCGTTCATCGGCGTGGCGGTGAGCGACAGGATCGGCGCCAGCGAAGGGGCTGACGACTGGCTGCGCTTGATCGGAACCACGTTATCGCTCATCTGGCACCCATGCGGACAAGGTGGACGGTTGGCAAGCGCGCATTTCTCCCGCAAAGCAGGCGGGTATGAGCAATCCGCAACCAGATACCCTGCCCGATCCCGTATTGGCCGGCTTCCGCAAGAGCATCGACAACATCGATGCCGCGCTGATCCACATGCTGGCCGAACGCTTCCGCATCACCCAGGCGGTGGGCGAATACAAGGCCAAGGCCAACCTGCCGCCCGCCGACCCGGGCCGCGAGGCGCGCCAGATCGAACGCCTGCGCGCCTTGGCGATAGAGGCCGAGCTGGACCCCGAATTCAGCGAAAAATTCATCCGCTTTGTGATCGACGAAGTGATCCGCCACCACCAGATTGCGCGTGGGGGCTGACTGGGCGGCAACAGGCGAAGTTGACGAAGTTGACACCTCGCCGGACGCCGGATTGCCGTTATTTCGTTTATCTTCCGTTGGTTATACCTGAATTGCGAAGTTGACACCTTGCGCAGAGGAAATTGCGCATCGGAGTTGGGCGATGGAGCAGACGGTGAAAAAGAGCCGCTTCCGGCCCTGCTGCCACTACGGCCTGTAGGAAAGCCCTACCCCACCCGAGGCAGCTTGAGCCGTACCAGCAGTCCGCCCAGGTCTTCGCTCTCGTCGAGTTCCACCGTGCCGCCGTAGATTTCCGCCACGTCGCGCACGATGGCGAGGCCCAGGCCGGTGCCGGGTTTCTCGGTATCCAGCCGTGCGCCGCGGCCGAAGATCGCGGTGCGTTCGCTGGCGGGGATGCCCGCCCCATCATCCTCCACCAGGATCCAGCAGCGGTTGGATTCGGGCTCGGCATCGACGGTGACGAACACCGATCCGCCGCCGTACTTGGCGGCGTTCTCGATCAGGTTGCCCAGCAGTTCGTCGAGGTCCTGCCGTTCCACCGCCACCATCGAATCGGCCTTGCCGTCGATATCGAAGCGCACCTTGGGATAGAGCCGCGCCACCGCGCCTTCCACGGCCACGGCGCTGTCCATCACGTTGGTGCGCGACAGGCCCACCGCGCGCCGCCCCACCGCGCGGGCGCGGGCAAGGTGGTGATCGACCTGCCGCCGCATCGCCGCCGCTTCGCGCAGCACCGTCTCGTCCAGATCGGGCGCATGGGCGTGGGCGGCGTTGTTGAGCACGGTCAGCGGCGTCTTCAGCGCATGGGCCAGGTTGCCCGCGTGGCGGCGCGCTTCCTCAGCCTGCTTCTCGGTATGTTCGAGCAGCGCGTTCAGCTCGTCCACCATCGGCTGCACTTCGGTGGGCAGCGGATCGGTCACGCGGTTGCTGCCCGATGTGCGGATGCGGGCAATCGCCTTGCGGATGCGGCGCAGCGGGCCAAGGCCGTACCAGGTCTGCGCCATGGCCATCAGGAACAGCCCGATTCCCAGCACCGCGAAAGACCAGGCCAGGATCGCGCGAATCTGGCTGATCTGCGCGTCCAGATCCTCGCGGCTGCCCGCCACCACGAACTGCCACTGCACGTCGCTGCCGGGGATGCCCACTGTGCGCTGCACCAGCCGCAGGTCTTCGTTGGGGAACTGGTCGGAATCGTAGAAGATCGGATCGGTGGCGATCACGTCGTGCTTGATCGTCAGCGTGCGATCCCACAGCGATCGCGACGGCCAGGCCGGCACGCCGTCGCCGGTGATCTGCCAGTAGAATCCCGAATTGGGTTCGAGGAACCGCTGATCGCCCAGCGGCCGGTTGAAATAGACCTCTCCGAAGGGGTCGATCTCGGCGCTGGCCACCATGCCGCGCAGCGACTGCGCCAGCTGCGCGTCGAACTGGTCGGACACCAGGTTGGTCAGCGCCCGGTCCAGCGCCAGGCCGCCCAGCAGCAGCAGGGGGAAGATCCACGCCGCCGCGATCAGCATCATGCGCCGCGCCAGGCTGCCCGGCTTGCGCCGTGGCACGCCCAGCGGCGCGGGCATCTCCGCCGCCGCCGTTACGGGCGGATTACCCGCGACCGGCGTCTGCGGGGTCGTCGAGGCTGTAACCGAGGCCACGGATGGTGGTGATGACGTCTGCGCCAAGTTTCTTGCGGATGCGGGTGACGAAAACCTCGATCGTGTTCGAATCGCGATCGAAGTCCTGGTCGTAGATGTGTTCGATCAGCTCTGTGCGGCTGACCACCTTGCCCTTGT
>JAGREI010000047.1 GCA_020446625.1 Erythrobacter sp. | reverse complement strand
AGTGCGAGCCGTGGCAGGGGCAGAAGTAGCCGCCATATTCGCCCTTGGCCTCACCCTCGACAGCGCCCAGCGGCACGCAGCCCAGGTGGGTGCAGACGCCCATCACCACCAGCAGGTTCTCGTGGCCGGGCAGAGTGCGTTCGGCCAGTGTCTGCGGATCGCGCAGGTCGCCCAGGTCGACGGCATTTGCCGCGGCGATCTCGTCTTGCGTCAGGTGGCGCACGAACACCGGCTGCTTGCGGAACACCGCCTTGATGCCCTGGCCCACGTCGAGCGCGGAGATATCCAGCTCGGTGGTGCTTTGCGCCAGCACGTCGCGCGAAGGCGCCATCTGGCTGACCAGCGGATAGACCGCGCCCAGCGCGCCCACGCCAGCTGCCGAAACGGCCGCGATCTCGATGAAGTCGCGACGGCGAACGCCGTCCTCGCCGGTGACCGCGGTCACGTCAGCATTGCCAGTGGTGGTTGCCATACCCTTGCCTTGCCTGCACTTGCGGCGGGATCCCGCGATCCGTTCCGCGCGTGATTTGAACCCTGTCTTGACCGCTCGTGAAGCCCGCGGGGGGCGGCGGCTTGGCGCGGCTGATAGACGAGCAAATCGGCCCTGCCAACCCGCCTTTTGGCGCTAATCTGCCTTGTGGCGCAAGGGGGGCGGGAAAACTCGGTTAGGGCAAGGCTATCAAGGAAATCTGCCGACCCTGCGTCGGCTCGCCGCGATGAGTGGCGCGGCGGTACGAATGCAAGCGCGGCGCATTTGCATAAGTGTCGATGCCAAGGCGCTCCACCGCCGTAACGCCCGCCCGTTCCAGTTGCCGCGCGACCTGGGCTTCGAGGTCGAAGTGCCATTTGCCAGGGCCAGTGGCGACGAACAGGTCGTGGTCCTCGCTGGGGAATTGCGCGCGCATGTCCTCCCCCACTTCGTAGCTCGCCTGCGCGATGCAGGGACCGATCGCGGCTGCGATCCCTGCGCGGCTGGCGCCCAGCGACTCCATTCGCGCCACCACGGCCTCGATCACGCCGCCCTGCGCCCCGCGCCAGCCCGCGTGGGCTGCACCGATCACGCCCGCCGCCCCATCTGCCAGCAGCACGGGCGCGCAGTCAGCGGTTACGATCGCCAGCGCGAGGCCCGGCGTGGCGCTGGCCATGGCGTCGACCTGCGGGCGGGCCAGGTCCGCGAACGGCGCATCGACTGCCAGCGCCAGCGCCGAATGCACCTGCTTCACGAAGACCACGGGCCGGTCGCCCACCGCCAGTCCCAGCGCATGGGCATCGCTTTGCGCGGCGTCGAGGAATCCGTGCGGAAGGCCAAGATTGCCGGCGCGGATCACCTCATCCAAGGCTGCGACTCACCTGCTCGTAGGTGTCACGCGACAAGGCAGGCGCGGCGATGATCCGTTCCAGTTCGGCCTTCATCAGCGCCGACCGGCCCGGTTCGATGCGCCGCCAGCGGCCCAGCTGCGGCACGAAGCGCGCTGCGGTCTGCGGGTTGATCGGATCGAGCTCGAGGATGAGATCCGCGATCAGCCGGTATCCCTCGCCGCTGGCCGCGTGGAAGGCGTGCGGGTTGTAGGCGAAAGCCATGTGCAGCGAACGCACGCGGTTGGGGTTCTTCAGCGTGAAATCGGGGTGCTTGGCCAGCGCCTTCACATGTTCCAGCGCATGGGGATGCAGCGAACCGGCCTGCAAGCTGAACCACTTGTCGATCACCAGGGCATTGCCCTTGTAGCGATTGTAGAAGTCCAGCAGCGCATCGGTACGCTCGATCCCCGAAAGGCCCGTCAACACCATCAGCGCGCCTTGCCGGTCGGTCATGTTGTCGGCCTCGCGGTATTGCTGCCAGGCCATCTGCCGCGCCAGATCGGGGTTGCCCGAGGCGAGATAGACCAGCGCCTGCGTCTTCACCTTGCGCGCGCCGCGCGCCTGGGCCGAAAGACTGTAGGGCACCTGGCTGGCGCGCTGGTGCATGGCGACCAGCTCGCCTTCGACCGCTTGCGCCAGCGCCACGCGCAGCGCCTGGCGTTCGGCATGGATGCGGCCCGGATCGGCCACCAGCATGGTTTCGGCCAGGTATGTCTCGGTGGGCAGGATCAGCAGCTCGCCGCGCATCAGGTCGTCGAGTGCCTGGTCATCGAGCACCGCCTTCAGCGCCGCGGCAATCGCCGCGCGCCCGGCATCGCGATCAGCCTTGTCCAGCGATCCGTCGATCACCGCCTTGAGGTGGCTCACCACCAGTTCCTGCAAGGCTTCGTAGCGGGCGAAGGGATCATCGTCGCTGGCGGCCAGGAAGACGAGGTCGTCCACCGGCGTATCGCGCTCGATCGTCACCGGGGCGGAAAAGCCGCGGTTGATCGACAGCACCGGCGGACTGGCAAAGCCGGGAAAGGTCCAGCTCTTCTGAGCCGCATCGAGCACCAGCAATTGCTCGCCGCCATGCTGCCCGCTGTCGCGATCGAACAGCGCCAGCTTGAGCGGGATCGGCATGGGCAGCTTGTCGGGCTGGCCGGGCGTGGCCGGCACCTCCTGCGCCAGGTGCAGGGTGGCCACGTCGCCTGCATGGTCGAGCGAGACGGCAACCTTGGGCGTACCCGCCTGCCCATACCAGAGGCGGAACTGCGCGAGGCCGAGACCAGCGCCCTGCTCCATCGCGCAGACGAAATCCTCGCAGGTAGCAGCCTCGCCGTCGTGGCGGTCAAAGTAGAGATCGGTGCCTGCCCGGAACCGTTCCGGGCCCGCCATGGTGCGCATCATGCGGATGACTTCGGCACCCTTGTTGTAGACCGTGGCGGTGTAGAAGTTCGATATCTCACGATAGGAATCGGGCCGGATCGGGTGCGCCAGCGGGCCGGAATCCTCGGGGAACTGCGCCCCGCGCAGCACCCGCACGTCCTCGATCCGCTTGACCGGGGCGCTGCCCATGTCCTGCGAGAACAGCTGGTCGCGCAGCACGGTGAAGCCTTCCTTCAGGCTCAGCTGGAACCAGTCGCGGCAAGTCACGCGGTTGCCAGACCAGTTGTGGAAGTATTCGTGCGCGATCACGCCTTCGATGCCGTCGAAATCGCCGTCGGTGGCGGTATCCTCGTCCGCCAGCACGTACTTGGTGTTGAAGACGTTGAGGCCCTTG
>JAGREI010000396.1 GCA_020446625.1 Erythrobacter sp. | reverse complement strand
TCAGCGACAACCTGCGCAAGGGTGCCGCGCTGAACGCGGTGCAGATAGCCGAACTGCTGGGCCGTCGGCACCTGAAGAAGGGATGATCGTCACGCTGCGACCCGTTTCGGGCGAGCGCGAACTGTTCGACCCTGCCGTCACCGGCCAGTTTGCCGGGCAGATGGCCGAGGTTGCGGCCACCGAACAGGTGCCGCCGTGGTGCGGCTACGTCGGCTGGGTCGATGGCGTGCCGCTGGGTTTCGGCGGCTTTGCCAGCCTGCCCGATGCCCAAGGCGTGGCCGAAATCGGCTATCTCACCTTTCCGGCGTACGAAGGGTGCGGGGTGGCGACTGCTGTAGCTGCCGAACTGGTGCGCATCGCGCGCGAAGGCGGGCTGACGGCGGTGATCGCCCATACCTTGCCGATGGAGAATGCCTCGGTTGCCGTCCTGCGCCGCAATGGCTTCCACCGCGATGGCGAGGCGGTGGACCCCGATGAAGGGCCGGTCTGGCGCTGGCGGCTAAGCCTTTCCACGGTTTGACCAATCGCTGGCCTTGGGCCAAGAACCGTGGCGAAAGGAACCCGCCCATGCGCCACCTGCTGCTCGCCACCCTCCCGCTCCTGCTGGCCGCCTGTTCGGGCGGGGCGGACGATGCCGCGAGCGATGAAGCTGCCGATGCCCAGCCGGGCAACCCCTACGCCAATGCCGCGCTGGACCTGCAAGGCACCGGCATCGTCGTCCCCGCGCAGGAAGGGTTCGAGGAACTGGCGCTGCCCTTCGGTTCCGCTCGCGCGCCGACCGAGGCGACCTTGGGCAACGTGCTGGGCGCAGCGGTGGACGAAAGCCACGAAGCCAACGACTGCGGCCTGACCTTCACCCGCTACGAAGGCGTGACGCTCAGCTTCCGCGACGATGTGTTCGCCGGCTACAGCGCCGAGCCGCCCTATTCGCAGATCGGCACCCGCGCGCAATTGCTGGCCGATCCCAACATCTCCATGGTTCCCGACAGCACGCTGGGCGATGAATTCGTGATTGGCGCCGCCGAAGGCCCGGTGATTTCCGGGCTGTTCGACGGGGCGGGCGACGATGCGGGTGTGGCGCACCTGTGGGCGGGCGAGACCTGCGTGGCACGCTAGTCGATGTTAGCGGCGCTGGGGGCCGCGCATCAGGAACACCAGCGGCACGATTGCCAGCGTCAGCCAGCTCATCAGGCGGAAATCGTCGAGATAGGCGAGCATGGCCGCCTGCCGCGTCACTTCGCCATCGATCATGGAGAGCACCACTTCGCCGTAACTCTGGTACCGGTCGAGCGTCGACAGGTCGACCGCGGTGCCCAGTTGCGGGGTGATGTTCTCGGCCAGCACGGCGTGGTAGCGTTGCATGTTGTTCGCGGCCAGGGTGATGACCGCGGAGATGCCCACCGACGAGCCGACCGACCGCGCCAGGTTCATCAGGCTCGCCCCGTCGGTGCGCAGCATGGGCGGCAGCGTGGTGAAGGCGATGGCATTGAGCGGAATGAACACCAGGCCGATCCCCAGGCCCTGGACAAAACCCGTCACGACGAAGTGGTAGCGATCGACCTCGAGCGACCAGCTGGCCATGTCGTGCAGCGACCAGGCAGCGATCAGGAAACCCAGCGCCACCATCCACCGACCGTCAAAGCCCTTGCGCAGGAGTATCCCGGCCACCTGCATGGTGATCAGCACGCCCACGCCGCGTGGCATCAGCACCATGCCGGTATCGATCACGTCATAGCCGAACAGCCGTTGCAGCATGGGCGGCAACAGCGCGATGGTGGCGAACATGGTCATGCCCACGATCAGCAGGAACACCATGGCGATGGTGAAGTTGACGTCGGCGAACAGGCGCCGGTCGAACAGCGGTTCGCGCGATGTGGCCAGGTGGATCGCCGCAATCCAGAACCCGCTCAGCGCCAGGACGCCATAGATCCAGCTCTCCATCGAGGCGAACCAGTCGACGGCATTGCCGCGATCGAGCAGCAGTTGCAGCGAAGCGAGAGCGATCGCCACCATGGCGAAACCGAACAGGTCGAAGCGACGCTGGCGCAGAGGGCGGTTGGGCAGCTCCGCGATCAGGATCGCCAGGCACACCGCACCCATCGGCACGTTGACGAAGAACACCCAGCGCCAGTTGAGCATCTCGGTAAGGTAACCGCCCAGCACCGGCCCCACGATCGGGCCGATGATCACCCCCATGCCCCACAAGGCGATCATCTGCGGCTGGCGGCTGGGCTTGGTGGTGTCGAGCAGGCAGGACTGGCTGAGCGGGCCGATGAAGGCGCCGCCCACGCCCTGGAGCGCGCGGAAGATCACCATCTGTTCGAGGTTCTGCGCAATCCCGCACAGCATCGAGGCGAGCACGAACAGCGCCACCGAAATGATGAACAGGCGGCGTGAACCGTAACGGTCGGCCAGCCAGCCGGTGATCGGCATGGCCACGGCACTGGCGACGATATAGCTTGTGAGGACCCAGCTGATCGTATCGGGCGTGGCCGAGAGCGACGCCTGCATGTGCGGGATGGCGACGTTGGCGATGGTAACGTCGAGCACCTGCATCAGCGATGCGCTCATCGCGCCGAACACCAGCAGTGCGTGGTTTCGCACCGGCAGCTGGGCAACGTCCTCGATGGCCGGTGCGGCGGCGGGCGGAGCTGCGGATGTTCGTCGGCCGGCGACGCTGGCCACGGTCAATCGTCCTCGTCGGTGAACACCGTCACATGTGCGGAAAGGCCCGCGATCAGGTCACGCGGGCTTTCCTCGTCCAGCGCGATGCGCACCGGCACACGCTGAGTCACCTTCACCCAGTTGCCGGTGGCGTTCTGCGCCGGGAGCACCGAGAATTCCGATCCCGTGCCTGCGCCGATCGAGGCGACGTGGCCGCGCAGCACCATGTCGGGATAGGCATCGAAGCGCACCTCGGCGCGCTGGCCCACCTGCATTTCGGCCAGTTCGGTTTCCTTGAAGTTGGCTTCGACGTAGGAGCTGTTCTCGGCCACCAGGGTCAGCACCGGCAGGTTGGGCAGCAGTTGCTGGCCCAGTTGCAGCCGGTCGGCCTGCGCCACGCGTCCGGCGGACGGCGCGTAGACCTCGGTCCGGCGCAGGTTCAGTTCGGCACTGGCGCGTTGCGCCTCGGCAGCGGCGATCTGCGGGTTCTGTCCCGGCATGGCCGCGCCATTGGCCAGCCGCGCGCGCGCTTCCTGCTGGCGCGCTTCGGCCTGGTGCAGCGATTCGCGCGCCTGCGCCACCGCGTGTTCGGCGGCGTCGTAGTCTGCCCGCGTGGTGAAGCCGCGCTGCATCAGCTCCTGCTGGCGCTGGAAGCGGCTTTCGGCAAAGGCGATGTCCTCGCGCGCGGCGGCGATGTCGACGCCGGTCAGCGCGGTGTCGTTCTGCATCGAGATGACACTGGCCTGCGCCCCGGCGATCGCGGCATTGGCCTGGTTCACCACCAGCCGGTAAGGCTCCGGATCGATGCGGAACAACAGCTGCCCGGCTTCGACCTGATCGCCTTCTGTCACCAGCACCTCGACGATGCGGCCACCCACTTCGCCGCTCACCGATACCATATCCTGCTGCAAGTAGGCGTTATCGGTGGTGACCTTGCCTTGCAGGCCCAGCCAGTACCACACGCCGCCCGCGATCAGCGCCAGCGGCACGACCAGCATCAGCACCAGGCGGCCCCAGCGGCGCGGCGGCTTGGCGTCGGCGCCATCCTGCGGCGGCGTCACCGCCTCGGCTTCGTCGGCAGGCGGGGCCTGGGTGATGATGGGATCAGCTTCAGCCATGACTTGCCTTCAAGGTTTCGCGGTGTGCCGACAGGTTTTCGCCCACGCGGAGCAGCAGTCGACGGAATTCGGCACACTCGTCGGCGGAAAGACCCGCCAGCATATCGTCCAGCAGTTCGTCAAGCGCGAGCTGCAACTGTTCGAGGAACTTGCGGCACTTGGGCGTGGTGTGCAGCAGCCGGGCGCGCCGGTCGTTGGGATCGGGGTGCCGTTCGATCAGGCCGGCTTCCTCCAGCCGGTCGACCATGCGGCACAGCGTGATCGGCTCCACCTCCAGCCGTTCGGCGTAGAAGCCCTGGTTCTGGCCCGGCGTGCGATCCAGCGTCAGCAGCAACCGCGCCTGCGGGCCGGTGACGCCCAGCTCGCGTACGCGCCGGTCGAACGCCCAGCGCGCGAGTCGCGAATTGTCCGCCAGAAGGTAGCCGATGGGTTCCATGTGGGCGCATATAATAAGCTTCCTTATAATTTCCGCAACTGCAAATTGCTGCTGTGCAGCATTGCGGTGCCGGGCAGGCTTGCTAGGGATCGGGGCATGACCGGACTGACCACCGAAACCATCGCCAGCTTCGACGGCACCCGCATGGCCTTGCACCGCATGGGCGCAGGCAGGCCGGTGCTGCTGCTGCACGGGCTGTTCTCGAATGCGCAGGTGAACTGGATCAAGTTCGGCACCGCGGGCCTGCTGGCGGAACGCGGGTTCGAGGCGATCATGCCCGATTGGCGAGTCCACGGGCAAAGCGAATCGCCCACCGATCCGGCGCGCTTTCCGCCCGGCGTGCTGGTGCGCGATGCGCTGTGGCTGGTGGAGCAGCTGGGACTGGAAGACTACGATCTCGTCGGGTTCTCGCTGGGTTCGCGCACCGCCATCAGCGCGGTGCAGGCGGGGCTGGAACCGCGGCGGCTGGTGCTGTCGGGCATGGGGCTGGAAGGGCTGACCAACTGGCGCAAGCGCACCGGCTTCTTCGTCGATGCCATCGACCGCTTCGACGAGATCACCCACGGCGACCCGGCCTTCACCGCCAAGAGCTTCATGAAGACCACCGGGGTCGACCACGCCGCCGCCCGGCTGCTGCTGACGCAGGGCTTGGACGGCGTGGACGTGGACAGGCTGGACGAGATCGCCATGCCCGCCATGGTGCTGATCGGTGACGCCGATCACGACAACGGCTCGCCCGAACGGCTGGCCCAGGCGCTTGGCAACGCCCATGTCGAGGTGGTGCCGGGCAACCACATGAATTGCGTGACCAAGCCCGAGTTCGGGCTGGCTATCGCGGACTTCCTGTCCACGGCATAGGGCAGCCCACCGACGCGAAGGGTTTCCCAAGCAAGTGTTGCTAATGCGAACTCTTCTCATTGCATCGCGCTCGACGGCGGCACCGAGTTCGAGGCGCTTGGTTTCGAGACGATCTACAAACTGGGCGACCTGGGCGGCGTGACCTTCGCGGCTTACGGCGAGTACGAGATCGTCTTCGAAGGCCCGAACGCGAACTGGAGCATGGCGCGTCGGTCGAGCTGGAATATGCCGCGCTGGCCCACGTCGAGACGTTTGGCGAGGTGCGCGACGAGACCGACGGGCAGTTCCGGCTGGCGTTCGAACCGGAATTCTGAGACCGGCGACAGGTCGGCCATCTCCGGCGGCAAGCGGCCCGTCTTGCAATTTTTGAAAACTTCGCTATATGGAAACTGCCTAACGTCGCCTGCGACGGAATTTGATTGCCGCCACGGTGGCCCCTTTTTCCCTTCATGCTGCTTGGCTCCGCTGCGGGATTCGCCCGCAGGCGGAAGTTATTATGCATGCAAGGACCGGTTATTGGCGAAAGAAGAGCTCATTACGATGGAAGGGCAGATCGACGAGATCATGCCCGACGGACGCTTCGGCGTCATGCTCGATAATGAGCACCGCATCATCGCCTACACGGCGGGAAAGATGCGCCGCTACCGGATCCGCTCGGTCGTTGGAGACCGCGTGCACGTTGAAATGACGCCTTACGACCTGTCCAAGGGACGGATCGTGTTCCGCGAACGGACCCCTGGGCAAGGCCCCGGCGGGCCGCGCAAACGCGGATTCCGGCGCTGACACGACAATGTAACGGCAGCCCAGGTGCTGCCACAAGGATACGATGAATATCATGATTGCCGGCGCGATGGAGCGCCGTTCGATTGCCCCGCAGAAGCTTGCGGGCCACTTCACCCGGAAGGCCGATCGTTCGGTCATGCCCGGTACGCTGTCGACCTTCGAACTGCGCCAACTGGTGGCGCAGATGGTCGATTGACCATGAATCCCTTGGCGATCCTGCTTGGGCAGGGTCGCTGCAAGCCAGGAGAACGGCAATGGACCTCAACCGGGAATATGCCAGCCACCAGCAGGCGCTGATGGCGGCGAGGACTTCGCAGAGCCAGTCCGAGCGGACCCGGCACCTCGATCTCGCCAGCGCCATTGCAGCCCGCATCAACGCGTTCCAGTTGCAACTGGGCGCCGCCGCCGCCTGCGCCTGGAGCGCGGCTCACCTGGCACCGACAGCCGACGCCTGACCCCGCACGGGGTCGGTCGCCGGCTCGACTGCATGCTCTCGTTGAATTTCGACGGGTA
>JAGREI010000046.1 GCA_020446625.1 Erythrobacter sp. | reverse complement strand
CGCTTTCGTCCACTTCGCTGACGAACACGTCGCGCCCGCCGACGATGGCGCTGGCAAACGGATTATCGGCGCTGACGAAGTTCTTCATCACCGCGCCGTTCATGATCGTGGGCTTGCGGCCGGCTTCGTCCATGATCCAGCCGAGCATGGCGGTCACGGTGCTTTTGCCGCTGGTGCCGCCCACGGCGAGCGAGCAGGGCGCACGGTTGAACATCTGGCTGAGCAGTTCGGCACGCGTCACGCGCGGGCAGCCCAGCACCCTGGCGCGGATGATTTCCGGCACGGTATCCTCGATCGCGGCGCTGGCCACCAGCACCTGCGCAGGATCGGTCAGCCCGCTGCCGTCCTGCGGGAACAGCTTGAAACCGTGGCTTTGCAGCCAGGCGAACTTTTCCGGGGTGCGCCCCTGGTCGTACGAACGGTCCGACCCGCCAACGTCCGCGCCAAGCCCTTTCACGATCTGCGCGAGCGGCAACATGCCCGACCCGCCAATGCCGCAGAAGAAGAACGAGTGCTGCTTGTCAGTCATGGCATGTGGATTAGCGACTGCGGCAGGACTCGCAAGTTGCGATGCGGCTGCTATCGAGATTCGCCATGACCACCCGCATTACCTGTGTCTGCCCCGGCAAGCCGATCCTTCGCGACCGGGCCGAAATGGTGCTGGCACTGGCGGCTGCGGAGTTCCCGCTGGTCGACCTCAGGTTCCACCCGCAATGCTTCCTCGAACAGGGCCATTTCGCCGGGGACGACATGCAGCGGTTGGCGGCCTTCGTCGCGGTGGCGAACGATTCGGAGGTGGACGCGGTGTGGTTCGCCATGGGCGGCTATGGCTCCAACCGCATCGCCGCGCCCGCGCTGGCGCAGCTGGGCGAAGCGGCGCGGGACAAGACCTACCTGGGCTATTCGGACGCAGGAACGCTGCTGGGCGCGCTTTACCGCCACGGGCTCGGCCAGCCGGTCCACGGCCCGCTGGCAGGCGATATCCGCCGCGACGGGGGAGATGACGCGGTGCGCCGGGTGCTGCGTTACCTGTCCGGTCAGCCGGTGGCGCTGGAGGCGGGGCTGGATGGCAGGCCGACGGTCGCCTTCAACCTGATGACGCTGGCCATGCTGGTGGGCACCGAACTGATGCCCGACCTGACCGGCCACGTAGTGCTGCTGGAGGAGGTGGCCGAACACCTCTATGCGGTCGACCGGCTGTTCTTCCACGTCACCCAGCACCTTGGCACGGTGGCCGGAATCCGGCTGGGCCGCGTCAGCGACGTTCCCGAAAATGACCGGCCCTTCGGCATGACCGAGGAGGAGATCGCCCGCTACTGGTGCCAGCGCAGCGGCATTGCCTACCTTGGCCGGGCGGACATCGGCCACGATGCGGCGAACGCGCTGGTCCCCTTCGGTGTTGCGCCCGCGCCCTTGCAGGCATAGGCGCGGGACACAGACACAGGAGTTGACATGCGGGCATTCGTTTTTCCGGGGCAGGGCAGCCAGAAGGTGGGCATGGGCGTGGAACTGGCAGAAGCCAGCGCCGCCGCGCGCGAGGTGTTCGGTGAAGTGGACGAGGCGCTGGGCCAGCACCTCTACCGCCTGATGGCCGAAGGGCCGGAAGACCAGCTGACGCTTACCGCCAATGCCCAGCCCGCGATCATGGCCAATGCCCTGGCCGTGGCCCGCGTGCTGGAAGAAGGCGGCGTGGTGCTGTCGGAAAAGGGCCACGCTGTCGCCGGTCACTCGCTGGGCGAATATGCCGCGCTGGCCGCGGTGGGCGCCTTCAGCCTGGCCGATACCGCGCGGCTGCTGCGCATTCGCGGCGACGCCATGCAGCAAGCGGTGCCGGTGGGCGTGGGTTCGATGTGCGCGCTGCTGGGCGCGGACCTCGCCAAGGCGCAGGCGCTGGCCGATGCCGCCGCGCAGGGACAGGTGTGCGAAGTGGCCAACGATAACGATCCGGGCCAGGTGGTGCTTTCCGGCCATGCCGAAGCGATCGACCGGGCGGTGGAAATGGCCAAGGAATACGGCTGCAAGCGCGCGGTGAAGCTGCCCGTTTCGGCGCCTTTCCACTGTTCGCTGATGGAACCGGCGGCCCGCGCGATGGAAGCCGCGCTGGCCGCCACGCCGCCTGTGGCCTTCCGCCTGCCGCTCTACGCCAATGTCACCGCCGCCGAAGTGACCGATCCCGCCGTCGAACAGGCGCTGTTGGTGCAGCAGGTGACCGGGCGCGTGCGCTGGCGCGAATCGGTGCTGGCCATGCAGGCCGCAGGCGTCACCCAGTTCATCGAGCTGGGCGGCAAGGTGCTTGGCCCGATGATCCGCAAGATTGCCGAGGATGTCGTGGTCACCAGCGTGGTGACGATGGAGGATATCGAGAACCTGGCGAAGGAACTCGGCTGATGCTGCGCCTCCTGCTGATTGCGGTGGGTGCGCTGGCGCTGGGCCTGTCGGCCACACCTGCCCTGGCGCAGGACAAGGGCCTGCGCTGCATGGCGGCCAGCTACACCCCGGCACAGCGCCAGCAGATGGCCGAACTGGGTCCGCGCGCCCGCTTTGCCGACGCCAGCGGCCCCAATGCCGCCGCCGATGCGCTCAGCGATGTGGCGATGGATGCGGTGGTCCACTGCATTACCGAAAGCGGCTGGGGCGAGGACGCGGCGATGTTCGCCACTTTCTACGAACTGGGCCGGGTGAACGAGGCCGCCTTCCGCCAGTCGGGCGAGCTTTCGTCCGAAGACCTGCGCCGCCTCGATACCGCGCTGGCCCGTGGCGATCGCACCGCGCTGTGGGACGCGATCGAGCGCGGCGTCTGGGCGGGCGTGGCCGACAGCGACGTGGGCGCTTCGGACGCGGACGCCATGGTGCTGGGCACCTTCATGCTCGAATCGGGCCTCGGCCTCAACGAACAGACCGCCAACCGCGTGGGCGTGCTGCTCGGCTTCATGGGCCTGCAACGCGTGGGCCAGCGGGAATTCCGGGCCTTGCAATAGCGATGGGGTCACGCGGAGACGCGGAACTGGGAATTTGCGCTCACAGAGGCACAGAGGCACAGAGGTGTGGTGGAGGAGCTAAATCGTCTCTCGGGGATTGTGATTGATGAATGCGTGCGCATTCATCGGGAACTTGGGCCTGGCTTGCTCGAATCGGTTTACGAGATCGTGCTTGCTGGCGCACTGGAGCGACGCGGATTGCGGGTGGAGCGCCAGGTTCAGGTTGATATCTTCTATGATGGACTTCGCTTTCCGTCAGCATTCCGTATCGACTTGCGGATAGAGGGGGTGCTTGTCCTCGAAATCAAATCGGTCGAGCGACTTGTGAACTTGCACGCAAAGCAACTGCTGACCTATCTGCGCCTGACCGATAGCCCGCTAGGGCTACTGCTGAATTTCTCCGGCGAAACCATGAAGGAAGGTATCCGCCGCGTTGCCAACTAACACACGCGCCCTCTGTGCCTCTGTGCCTCTGTGAGCGCCAATCTAAGAGGATCTGACATGTTCAAACTCAACGGCATGACCGCACTCGTCACCGGCGCCAGCGGGGGGATCGGGTCCGCCATCGCCTATGCGCTGGCGCGGCAAGGGGCGCGGGTGGCGCTTTCCGGATCGAACAGCAGCAAGCTGCGCTCGTTCCGCGAACAGCTGATCGACGATTGCGGCGGCGATCACGTGGAGATCACCTGCAACCTGTCCGACACCACGCAGGTGGAGGAACTGGTGCCCGCCGCGCTCGATACGCTGGGCCAGCTCGATATCCTGGTGAACAACGCGGGGATCACCCGCGACAACCTCGCCATGCGGATGAAGGATGAGGAATGGGATGACGTCATCAAGGTCAACCTCGAAGCCACCTTCCGCCTTATGCGCGCCTCGGCCCGCCCGATGATGAAGGCGCGCTTCGGCCGCATCATCAACATCACCAGCGTGGTGGGCGCCACCGGCAACCCCGGCCAGATGAACTACTGCGCCGCCAAGGCGGGCGTGGTCGGCATGTCGAAGAGCCTGGCGCAGGAACTGGCGACGCGCGGGATCACCGTGAACTGCGTGGCACCGGGCTTCATCCGCTCGGCCATGACCGACGCGCTGAACGACGCGCAGAAGGACGCGATCAACGGCCGCATCCCGATGAGCCGCATGGGCGAGGGCGACGATATCGGCGCTGCCGTAGCCTACCTCGCTTCGAAGGAAGCGGGCTACGTCACCGGCCAGACGCTGCACGTCAACGGCGGCATGGCGATGCTGGGCTAGGCAATGGCGCGGCACGTTGTCCTGTTCGGAGATTCGATTTTCGATAACGCTGCCTATATCGGTGGTGGGCCGGATGTTGCTGCGCACTTGCGGGAACTGCTCGATCGTGACGATCGTGTGACCTTGCTGGCCGTAGATGGCAGCATCTGTGAACAAGTCGATCGCCAGTTAGAGCAAATTCCCGCCGATGCGACCCATGCAATCCTGTCCTCAGGCGGGAACGATATCCTCCACCATGCAGTCTTGCTGGAACAACAGACGACCTCGGTTGCTGCGTCGATGGCCTTACTAATGCAGGCAAGGGCAGAATTCGAACCGCTGCATCGCTCGCTGGTAGAGCGGGCCGCGCGATTACCGGTGCCGTTGGCGGTCTGTATGATTTACGATGCCAACATGGGGCCGCTGATCGCCACAGCGATGGGCATCTTCAATGATGCGATAACGCGCAATGTCCATCGTGAAGCGGTCGACCTGATCGACCTGCGGCTGGTTTGCGACGAGGCGAGCGATTACGCCAACCCAATCGAACCCTCGGTGGCGGGCGGAGCGAAGATCGCCACTGCCATTGCCAAATACGTCCGCGCTGTGGACGCCAGGGCCGCGAATTCGCGCGTTTTTGCGTAAGAGGCCCGCGCAAACCCACTTTTCCCCAGCGAATCCCCCCTTGGGAGGCCCCGCGCTTGCCCGTATCGGAGCCGCCGCTAAGGATAGAGGGGCAATTTACCGGCGCAGACGTGCGAATCCGGGCTTTTCCGGCACCGCTGCGCACAAAGGGGAATGTTTTGCGATGAAGGCCACCATCGAACGCGCGAAGTTGCTGCGTTGTCTCTCCCACGTCCAGTCGGTGGTGGAGCGGCGCAACACCATCCCGATCCTGTCCAACGTGCTGATCGAGGCGGACGAGGGCGGCCAGGTGAAGGTGATGGCGACCGACCTCGACTTGCAGGTGGTCGAAAGCCTGGAAGCCAACCGGGTGGAAACCGGCGGCGCGATCACGGTGTCGGCGCACCTGCTGTTCGATATCGCCCGCAAGCTGCCCGAAGGCAGCGAGGTGAGCCTGGAGACCGCCGACAACCGCATGGACATCAAGGCCGGGCGCGCGCGCTTCAAGCTGCCGACGCTGCCGCGCGACGATTTCCCGGTGATCGTGGAAGGCGACCTGCCGACCAGCTTCGAACTGCCCGCCAAGGTGCTGGCCGAACTGATCGACCGCACCCGTTTCGCCATCTCCACCGAGGAGACGCGCTATTACCTCAACGGCATTTTCCTGCACGTGGCGGACGATGATCGCCCGGTGCTGAAGGCCGCGGCGACCGACGGCCACCGGCTGGCGCGCTTCACGCTCGACCGGCCCGAAGGTGCGGCGGGGATGCCCGACGTGATCGTGCCGAGGAAGGCCGTGGGCGAACTGCGCAAGCTGCTGGAAGAGGCGCTGGAGGGGAACGTCCAGATCGACCTCAGCCCGTCGAAGATCCGCTTCACGCTGGGCGGAGAGGGCGGGGTGGTGCTCACCTCCAAGCTGATCGACGGCACCTTCCCCGATTACAGCCGCGTGATCCCCACCGGCAACGACAAGCTGCTGAAAGTGGACCCGAAATCGCTGTTCGCCGGTGTCGACCGCGTGGCCACCATCGCCACCGAGAAGACCCGCGCGGTGAAGATGGGCCTCGAATCCGACAAGGTGACGCTCACCGTCACCAGCCCCGACAACGGCAATGCCACCGAGGAAGTCTCCTCGCAGTATTCGTCGGACCCGCTGGAGATCGGCTTCAACGCCGGATACCTGAAGGACATCCTCCAGCAGATCGACGCCGATACCGTGGAACTGCACTTTGCCGACGCGGGCGCCCCCACGCTGATCCGCAAGAACGAGTCGAGCCCGGCGCTTTATGTGCTGATGCCGATGCGGGTGTAGTCGGTTGGCGACGGTCGCCGATGGCATTAAGTGGTTAGAGCCGTTTGAACTTTGTCGCGTTTCTGGTGCCAAGGCTCCGAAGACGATAGCATCAGAACTTAAGGCGCAACTCTCCAAACGACTTCGGGCGGAGAGTTTCGACGACTCACATTGGCAGCGGTGCGTCTATGTAATTAGGATGCGAGGTGATTTCCTTGTTTCCTATCCGGGCGGCCCGTCTCCCGTGCTCTACATCGGCGAGGGTTTTGCCTTCGGGCGGTTGTCTAGCCATCTCAAGAATTGGCTCTATGAGGTGGAGCAATTCGGTCGAGACGTATCGATTGAGATTCGCATCTGTCGCCCTCGTCGCCGAAAGCTTGAAAAGCTTTATCGATACATCGAGGCAGACTTAATTCTGATGTTTCAGCAAAAATATGGCGCTCTCCCCTTCTTCAATCGTCAGCGGGAGAAGAGCTGTGAAGGCCGCGTCGACTACACTGATAGTCAGATGAAAGACTTGAGGGCGGCGATTGGAATAGGACGCGGGCGTCGTCCAAGGTGGTCAATCGAACCGCTCTGCTCAAACAAGAACTTTGATGTGTATTGGACTGGTCATTCCGACGCCTGACGCGAGCAAATTTGCTAGTTCACCGCCCGGATCATCGCCTCGATATCGACGAACTTTTCGCGTGGGGCGCCTTCGCGGGCTGCGCGTTCCTCGGCTTCCTCGATCTTCTTCCAGTCGCGGAAGGTGACCACGTCCAGCCCGCGTGTCGCGGCCAGCGCGTCGAACCCGGCGCGGCCCTGCTTGCCGCCGTTGCCTAGCGTGCCCTGGGCAATGTCTTCCGCGATCCGGTCAATGATGGCGAAACCGTCGGGCTTGTTGGTGCCGATGGTGCCGGACGGGCCGCGCATGGCCCAGCCCACGCAGTAGAGGCCCGGCATGATCCGCCCTTCGTCGTTGGCGAAGCGGCCCGCGCGTTCGTCGAACGGCACGCCGGGGATGGGGTTGGTGCGATAGCCGATGCAGCTGATCACCAGGTCGGCGGGCAGGCGGGCGACATCCCCGGTGCCGACGGCACGGCCTTTTTCCAGCACTGTCCGCTCGATGTCGATTTCCTTGACCTTGCCATCGCCGTACAGCGCGTGCGGCGAGGCGAAGAAGGCGAATTCGATGGCGATGGGCTTTTCGGCGCGGATGTGTTCGGGCGTGGCGGCGAAATCACGCAGCAGGTTCACCGACTTGCGCAGGCCCGGTTCGAGCAGCGCATCCTCGCCCACGTCGGGCAAGTCGCCGCGCGCGACATGCGGAGCGGCGCGTTCGAGGTGCGCCAGCTCGCCCAGTTCCTTGGGCGTCATCATGATCTGGTGCGGCCCGCGCCGCCCCAGCAGCACGACCCGGTCGATCTTCGACTGGCACAGCACTTCCAGCGCGTGGTTGACGATGTCGCTGCCGTCGAATTCGCAATTGGTCTTGGACAGCATCCGCGCCACGTCGAGCGCCACGTTGCCCATGCCGATCACCACCGCCGTGCTGCCCGAAAGGTCTGGCTCCAGATCCGCGAATTGCGGGTGGCCGTTGTACCAGCCGACGAATTCCGCGCTGCCGAACACGTTGCCCAGGTGCTCGCCGGGAATGCCCAGGTCGCGATCCTTGGGCGCGCCGGTGGCCAGCACCACGGCATCGTAAAGCTGCTGCAATTCCGCGATCTGCACGTCGCGCCCGATTGCGATATTGCCGACAAAACGCACGTTCTCGGTCAGCGCGGTCTTCTCGTAGCGGCGCGAGACGCCCTTGATCGACTGGTGATCGGGCGCCACCCCGGTGCGGATCAGGCCGTAAGGCACCGGCAGCATGTCGAAGATATCGACGCGCACGTCCTCTCCGAAGTGCTTCTGCGCCGCCTCTGCGGTGTAGTATCCCGCCGGACCCGAACCGATGATCGCGATATGCCGCATAGGGCGCCTCTCCCCGACACGTTACGGACTGGCCTGACTTGTAACGCATTAACCCTTTGCGGCAATCCACCTGCGCCTTTCATGCACGGCCAATTTCACGCGCGTGATGGCCGCGCGGTTAACCGTTTTTCAAAGGGCGTCGGAGCATAGCCCCGCCATGGACGGTGGCAGCCGCACAGCGATCGCAAGGATCCAGCGCGACAGTGCGCCCGCGCAGCCGCGCGTGGATACCCCTGTGTCCGCCGTCCGTGCCCTGCCGCAAGCGCAACAGGCCGCGCCTAAGCCACAGGCTGCCAATGTCGCGGAGGCACCCGGCCAGGACGATCGCCGCTCGACCGAACGCCGCGACGTTTCGCGCAACCAGCAGGATCCGCTGCCGCGCCAGGGCCAACCGGTTCACCAGCTGTTTCCCCGGTCGTGGCATTTCCTGCCGCTTGCCATTTTCCTGGCCGTGATCGGCTGCGCGCTGGTCGCCAGCAGGCCGCCCGGCCTGACGCCTGCACTGCTAATGGGCGGGTCGATGATCCTGCTCATGCTGACCCGGTTCGTCTTCGACCTGGTCAGCGCCCGCCCGGCTTCGGTCCGGTTTGCCGGGATGATCGTGTCGGTGGTCGTCCCGCTGGCGATCTTCGGCACGGGGCTGTCGGCCTGGGGAGCCGAAGGAACCCTGCCACGGGTCTATGTCGGATCCAGCGCCGCGGCGGTCTTCTGCATTGCCGCCATCTACCTGCGCCACCATCCGCTTTCGATCGTGGCGGCCCAGATCGGGCTTTACGCGCCGCTGTACCTGAAAGGCGGGGTTACCTACGGGGTGGTCGGCTTCGTTGTCGCGATCTCGCTGGCGCTGGTGCTCAGCCGGCGGCTTATCATCGAGCAGCAAGAGGAAGATTCGCAGCGGGCCGCGCTCGATCGCGTCAATACCCGCGCGCAGGACATCCTCACCGATTACGAACAGACCGGCCAGGGCTGGTTCTGGGAAACCGATCGCCGCTCGCAGCTGACCTATGTCTCGCCGCCGGTGGCAGAGGCGCTGCGCGTCAAGCCCGAGCGGCTGCTGGGCCAGCCGCTGACACGCCTGTTCAACCTTGCCGCTTCGGGTGACGAGGGCGAGCGCACGCTGATGTTCCACCTGTCGGCGCGTTCGGCCTTTACCGAGCTGGCCATGCGCGCCGCGATCAAGGGCGACGAACGCTGGTGGTCGGTTTCGGGCCGCCCGATCTACGACCAGTTCGACAACTTCATCGGCTTCCGCGGGTCGGGCACCGACCTTACCGAACGCAAGCGCAGCCAGGAAAATGCCACCCGCCTAGCGCGCTACGATTCGCTCACCGGCCTCGCCAACCGGTTCCAGATGAGCCAGGTGTTGGAAAAGGTGCTGGGCTCGCAGCAGGAACAGAACCGGGCCTGCGCAGTGTTCCTGCTCGACCTCGACCGCTTCAAGCAGGTCAACGATACCATGGGCCACCCGGCGGGCGACGCGCTCCTGAAGCAGGTGGCGGAGCGGCTGGAACGCGCAGTCGGCAAGATGGGGCAGGTGGGGCGCCTGGGCGGTGACGAGTTCAAGGTGGTGATCCCCAACCGCGTGCCGCGCGAATCGCTGGCCGAACTGGGCCAGGAGATCATCGCTTCGCTGTCGCAGCCCTATTCGATCGAGGGCCAGCGCGTGATCATCGGCGCGTCGGTGGGTATTGCCCGCTGCCCGCAGGACGGCACCACCAGCGAGGCGCTGATCCGCAATGCCGACCTTGCGCTCTATGCCGCCAAGGATGGCGGGCGCGGGCGCTTCCATTTCTATTCCGACGATCTCCATGCCGAGGCGGAAGCCCGCTCGCGGATGGAGGAAGACCTGCGCGATGCGCTGGCGAAGGGCGAATTGCAGCTGTTCTACCAGCCGGTGGTGTCGACCTCGACCGAGACGATCAGCGGGTTCGAGGCACTGATGCGCTGGCAGCACCCGGTGAAGGGCTGGATCTCGCCCGATCGCTTCATACCGGCGGCAGAGGACAGCGGCCTGATCCAGCAGATCGGGGAATGGGCGCTGCGGCAAGCCTGCGCCGACCTGGCAGGCTGGCCCAACGAAGTGCGGGTGGCGGTGAACGTATCGCCATTGCAGTTCGCCAATGCGCAGTTTCCCACCGTGGTGGCCAATGCGCTGGCCCACGCCGGGGTGCGCGCATCGCGGCTGGAGCTGGAGATTACCGAAAGCGTCTTCCTCAACGACAACGAGGGTACCGACGCCATGTTCAATTCGCTCAAGAAAGTGGGTGTGCGGCTGGCGCTGGACGATTTCGGCACCGGCTATTCCTCGCTAGCCTACCTGAAGCGCTTTGCGCTCAATGTGGTGAAGATCGAACGATCATTCGTGAACGACA
>JAGREI010000395.1 GCA_020446625.1 Erythrobacter sp. | reverse complement strand
CGCCGAACTTGCGCCCGATTTCGGGGTAGGAACGCGGGGTCAGCACCTTGGCCAGATACATTGCCACCTGGCGCGGACGCACGACGGCGCGTGCGCGCCGCTTGGACGACATTTCCGAACGGTCAACGCGATAGAACTGGCACACGGTGCGCTGGATTTCGTCAATGGTGATGCGGCGGCGATTGGCTGAAAGAATATCGGTCAGCTGTTCTTCGGCCAGTTGCAGCGACACCGCCTGCCCGGTCAGCTGGGCATAGGCGATCAGCTTGTTGAGGCCGCCCACCAGCTCGCGCACGTTGCGGTTGATGGTGCGGGCGAGGAACTCGATCACGTCGGCCGGAACCTCCAGCGGCGCGAAGCGGGTAAGCTTGCTCTCGAGGATCAGGCGGCGCAGCTCGATGTCGGCGGCCTGGATATCGGCCACCAGCCCCATCGACAGGCGTGACAGGAGGCGCGGTTCCACCCCGTCCAGCGCCTGCGGCGCGCGGTCGGCAGCGAAGACCAGCCGCTTGCCCTCGGCCAGCAGCGCATCGATGGTGTAGAGCAATTCCTCCTGCGCGGCGGCCTTGCCGATGATGAACTGGATATCGTCCACCAGCAGCAGGTCGAAGGCGCGCAGGCGAGCCTTGAACTCGATCATCTCGTTCGACTTCAGCGCCTGCACGAATTCCACCATGAAGCGTTCGGCCGAACAGTAGAAGATGCGCGCGCGCGGGTGGGCTTGCAGGTAGGAGTGGCCGATGGCGTGCAGCAGGTGCGTCTTGCCCTGGCCGGTGGCGGCCTTGAGGTAGAGCGGGCTGAACTGCGGCTTTTCCACCTTGGCCATGCGTTCGGCAGCGTTCTTGGCCAGCACGTTGGTGCTGCCGGTCACGAAAGCGGCAAAGGTCTGCGTGGGATCGAGGCCGACCGAAGCGGTGAAGCCGTCCTCGCCAATCGATTCCATGGCCATGGCCGAATCGTTGGCGGCGCGGTGGCCGAAGCCGTCATGCCCGCGCAGGTCGATGTCCGCGATCTTGCGGCGGCCGGGGTGCACCTTGATGGCGATGTGGCGCACTTCGCTGCTGGCGATCTTCCAGGCCAGCGAGAGCCGGTCATGATAGCGGTCTTCCACCCAGCCGGCGGAGAACTCGCTGGGCAGGAACAGGTCGAGCGTACCCGATTCGGGGTCGAGCCGGCCCAGCTGGATCGGCTTGATCCACTGGGTGAACAGCTGGTTGCCCAGATCCTTGCGCAGGCCCTGGCAAATATCCGCCCAATCGGCCGCTAGATCGATGGCCTGCTGCTCTTCCATGGTGTTCTCGAAATCCTTGCCTTGATCGGCGTTATAGCGTGCCGCGTTACCAAGCCCCTCGGGCGACCCTTTGCGAATCATCGTCCCCGTCTTTCCCGACCCTGCATGTCTTGCCCCATCGCCCCCGGCAGCTACCCGAAAAAGCAGCAAGAAGCCCCGCCCGGAACCGCCTTGTCGCGGCTTCCAGAACGCTTTCCGGTTGTTCGTCTGTTGATGGCGGCGACGGAGAGCGTCGCTGCCTGAAACCCGTTATGAGGAACTGCCGGGCAACCTCAAGTGGGGACAGTCAAAAATATTTAATTTTTGGGCATTGACTCGCCCCTGTCCCGCAGCCTTGCGTTGAACTCGTTCAAAACATTGAAGAACTTTGTGACAGTCTCGCGAATCGCGGGTTTTCCTAGACTTGCTGCACCTGCGCACAGGGGTGCGCCGCAGATACAACGGGGGCCGGTGGAAAACCCACCGGCCCCCAGTGTGGAACGTTCGTTTTACGTTCCGGCAAATTGCGCGGCGGCAGCTCGAATCGAGTCGCCGCCAGGCGAATCAGAGCGCGGCGACTCGCTTGGAGAGGCGGCTCATCTTGCGCGACGCGGTGTTCTTGTGCAGCACGCCCTTGGCCACACCCTTGGCGATCTCGGGCTGCGCGCTCTTGAGAGCTTCCTGCGCGGCCGGCTTGTCACCGCTGGTGCAGGCCACTTCCACCTTCTTGATGAAGCTGCGGATGCGGCTCATGCGGGCGCCGTTGATTTCGGCACGGCGGTTGTTGCGACGGATGCGCTTCTTGGATTGCAGCGTATTGGCCATGTTCGTCCTCGGTTCGGGCAGCGACGCCGCCCACCATGTTTCCTGTATGCGTAAAGCTGAATCGGCAGCGAACTGCCGGAAAGCGGCGCACATAGTTTGGTGCACCACGAAAGGCAAGAGTTAGTCTAGCTCTGGCAATCTGGGCAGAACCAGGTGCTTCTTCCGCCCTGCACGATCCGCCTGATTGGTCCTTTGCCGCAGGTGAGGCAGGGCTCTCCCTCGCGGCCATAGACAAGGAAGCGCGTAGCGAAATAGCCCAGGTTCCCGTCGGGCTGGGCATAGTCGCGCAAGGTGGAGCCGCCATCCGCGATCGACATTTCCAGCACCGCGCGAATCGCAGGCACCAGCCGTTCGAGCGCGGGCCGGAACACCCGTCCGCCGGCCTTGCGCGGATCGATCCCCGCGCGGTGCAGCGCCTCGCAGACATAG
>JAGREI010000394.1 GCA_020446625.1 Erythrobacter sp. | reverse complement strand
GAAGCCACCGCCGCCGCCGCCACCACGGTTACCGCCGCCGAAGCCACCGCCACGATTGCCGCCGCCGAAGCCGCCGCGATCGCCACCACGGTCACCGCCGCCATAGCCGCCGCCACGATCGTCGTTGAAGCGGCCGCCACCGCCGCCGCCAAAGCGGTCATTCCCGCCGTCGCGCCAGCCGCCGCTTTCCATCGGCGGAGGTCCGTCAAAGAAGGGATCGAAGCCCTCGCCGCCGATATTGTCCCGCTTGTCGCGCCCCCGACCGCGACGTCCCTTGTCATAACCCATGAATTCGCAAAACCTTCAATTCCGCCCTCAAACTGCAATCGGCGTCACGGACGAATTCCCACCGACTGGGGATTGCGGACCTGCCCCGCCATCCCGGAAGGCCGCTCTATATCGGAGAAAGCGGGCCGACGCGAACGATTTAACGAGGAGGCCGTACGAAGGGCGCGCCCTGTTGCGCGAATCCTGCGCTCTTGCCGCCAATGGCCTTTGCCCCCATCTATCCGGCACCCCCCGCAGCTTGCGGCCCGATATGTGAAGGAATCGCACCGATGAGTGACTTTCGCCAGTTGACCGAGACGATCTGGGCCAGCCCGCAGATCACCGTGGACGACGTGGCCGAGGCCGCGCGACTCGGGTTCGGGACGATCATCAACAACCGCCCCGAAGGCGAGGAAGCGGGCCAGCCTGCGGGTGACGCGATCGCGGCGGCAGCGGCGGAGCATGGCATGGGCTACGTGGCCATCCCGGTGACGCCGGGCGGCTTCACCCAGGCGCAGGTTACCGCCATGGGCGAGGCGCTGGCAGCCGCTGAGGGCAAGGTGCTGGCCTATTGCCGCTCTGGCACCCGTTCCACCAACCTGTGGGCGCTGGCAGGCGCCAGCAAGGGCGAAGACCCCGCCGGACTGATCGAGAGTGCTGCCGGGGCAGGCTACGACCTGGCGCCCATCGCCGCCACGCTCGACATGCTGGCGGCGCAGGCGGACGACTGAGTCCATGGCGGGCGAGGTCTGGCAATTTGCCGGCTCGCTGCTGGGGGTTCTGGCGCTGGTCTGGCTGACCTGGCGGCTGGGTTTTCGCCAGCCACCGCGATTGTCCTCGGTGGAGGAAGCACGCGAACTGCTGCGCATGACGCCTGGCGGGTTTGAACCCGTGGCCATTGCGCTCGACCAGCAGGCGCTGTCCGCCATCGGGCGCGACGACCTGGGCCGCCTGGTGGTGCTGGTGCCGCACGGCAGCCGCTTCGTCGCCCGCCCGGTGGACGGGCGCGCGCGCATCAAGCGCCACGGCGAAACCTTGGTGCTGGACTACGACAACCGGCAGCAGGCGATCGTGCTCGGTCCCTCAGCAGCAGACTGGATCACCGCTGACAGTAGTGTTAGTTAGGCGCAATGCCCTTCGATCCGGTCGCCTATGCCGTGCCTGTCTTCATCGCGCTGATCGTGGTGGAGCTGGTGTGGACCCTGCGCCGGGGCGACCGTGCCGCCTACGAATGGCGCGACACCGGCACATCGCTGGCGCTGGGGCTGGGCAGCACCGTGGCCGGCGCGCTGACCGGCGGGCTGTTTGCGGCCATGCTGGTCTGGCTGCACCAGTTCGCCCTGTTCCCGTTCGGCTGGGCATGGTGGGCATGGCCGCTGTGCTTCGTGCTCGACGACCTTGCCTATTACTGGTTCCACCGCTCGGCGCACCGCGTGCGCTGGTTCTGGGCGAGCCATGTGAACCACCATTCGAGCCAGCATTACAACCTCTCCACCGCGCTGCGGCAGACCTGGACGGGGTTCATCGCCTTGGCCTTTGTCTTCCGCCTGCCGCTGGCCCTGATCGGGTTCGAGCCGGGGATGATCCTGGTCTGCGCCGGGTTCAACCTCATCTACCAGTTTTGGATCCACACCGAGGCGGTGGACCGCCTGCCGCGCTGGTTCGAGGCGGTGAT
>JAGREI010000393.1 GCA_020446625.1 Erythrobacter sp. | reverse complement strand
GACAAGGCGACCGAATCGATGTTCGCCGCGCTTAAAGGTGTAGGCGTGCGGCTCGCGCTTGACGATTTCGGGACCGGGTATTCCTCGCTCGGCTATCTGAAGAAGGCGCCGTTCGACAAAATCAAGATCGACCAGAGCTTCGTGCGCGGGGCGACCGAGCAGGGCAGCCACAACGGCGCCATCATCGCCGCGATCACCAGCCTGGCGCACGCGCTGGGCATGGATACCACCGCCGAGGGGGTGGAGACGCTCGACGAGCTGGACCTGGTGCGGATGCACGGGTGCAGCCACGTGCAGGGCTATATCTACGAACGCCCGCTGGACGCGGAGCAGGCCGCCGAGCGGCTGGCCGTGGGGCTGGCGGCCGTGGCGCGCGGTCCGCGTTCGGCGCGCGCCCCGCGCCAGACCATGCTGCGCAAGGTGGTGCTCGATCATTCGGGCCACCTCTACAACGGCACCATCCGCAACATTTCCACCACCGGGGCGCTGATCGAAGGGCTGTGGAACGTGCCTGTCGGCACCATCTTCAAGGTGCAGATATCGCAGAACCACTCGGTCACCTGCACCACCCGCTGGTGCGAGGACGATCGCATGGGGGTGGAATTCGCCAACCCGCTGCAACGCGATTCCGCCGGGCGCATCGCCGCCATCCAGGCAGCCGCCCCAGCGCCACTGGCTGCAACAGCGTCGAGGGCGGAGGGTTAATCCTTTGTCAGCCGCGATTAGCGGTTTGGTAAGCCAGTGTGTTTACAGTGAAACCTTGACTTCAACCGACCCGCATTCCTGCGCGGGACTACGACCTTGGGGGAAGTAGCAATCATGGGTGTCCGCGATATGTGGAAGGGCTTCGGAGCCAAGGTTCCCGAACCCGTTCGCGTGCCCGATGCAGAGGCAGTGGCAGCAAAGGTCGCCGCGATTCACATCACCGATGCCGATCGCCTGCAAATGCTCGAATCCTTCGAAGCGAGCGATATCGCCTGGTTCTGGGCAACCGATGCCAGCCACAAGCTGACCTACCTTTCGCCGCAGGCCCTTGCCCAGTTCCGCACCGAGCGCCCGGTAATCGGTGAAGGGCTGGCCGAGCTGATGCACACGGTGAGCGACGAGAACGAGAACACCGAGGTCAAGCCGATCACCTTCATGCTGTCCTCGCGTTCCAGCTTCGTCGAACAGAAGGTTCGCCTGGGCGATCGCGACGCGCGCAGCGGCGGCAACATCTGGTGGGAAATCACCGGCCGGGCGCAGTTCGACCGGAACCAAGACTTCATCGGCTATCGCGGCATCGCCCGCGACATCTCGGCGGTCTACGAGGAGCAGCGGCGGTCGTCGCGGCTGGCCGAATACGATTCGCTCACCGGCCTTGCCAACCGCCACCGCATGACCCGGCGGCTGGCCGCGATCCTGCAAGCCTACAAGCTGGAAAAGCGCAGTTGCGCGCTGGTGATGCTGGACCTCGACCGGTTCAAGCACGTCAACGATACGCTGGGCCACCCGGCGGGCGACGAACTGCTGCGGCAGGTGTCGCAGCGCCTGCAACGGATCGCGCCCGGCAGCAGCGAGATCGGCCGGCTGGGCGGCGACGAATTCCAGCTGATCATCCCCGACATGGACGACCGCGGCAAGCTGGGCGAAATTGCCAACCGCATCATCCAGATGCTGTCGCAGCCCTATTCGATCGAAGGCAGCCGGGCAATCATCGGCACTTCGGTGGGCATCGCGATTGCCCCCTACGACGGGGTTGTTCCCGAAGAGCTGGTGAAGGCCGCCGACCTTGCGCTCTACGCCGCCAAGGGCGGTGGGCGCGGGCAGTTCCGCTTCTATTCCAACGACCTCAAGGCCAATGCCGAGGATCGTCGCGAGATCGAGGAAGACCTGCGCGATGCCATCGCCGCCAATGCGCTGGAGATGCATTACCAGCCGCAGGTCTGTGCCAAGGATCACGTGGTGCGCGGTTTCGAGGCGCTGATGCGCTGGAACCATCCCGATCACGGCATGATCTCGCCCGCCACCTTCATCCCCATCGCGGAAGACAGTGCCCTGATCGGTGACCTTGGCACCTGGGCGCTGATGCAGGCGTGCAGAGATGCCGCCGCATGGCCGGGTGAGCTGACGGTATCGGTCAACGTATCCGCCCGGCAGTTCACCGACGACGACCTGCCCAAGGTGGTGGAAAAGGCCCTGTTCGATTCCGGCCTGCCGCCCGAACGGCTGCTCGGTGCCCTCGGCGACCGCCGCTTCGCCCACTTCTTCCGCGAAACGCCTTCGGAACGCGGCCCCTGCTACGCCCCCTTCCACACGCTCTTCGCCGAACGCCTGACGCACGAGTT